>DAIQBE010000422.1:0-3781 GCA_036781325.1 Leadbetterella sp.
TGGTGTGCCAACGCCTGTTGTTCCTCCTTTCCATGCATTTGCTAATAAAACCCAACCAATTCCAGTTCCTGCGGAGAAACTCCCAAGCTTCACCTTATTTCCTGCCACCAATCCCCCACCACTTCCTAAAGCCGAAACATTTGGAAAAATAATGGTAATGTTTTGATTTTTGGGAGGTGTCGAAGAAGGTTTTGAGACATCATAGGTATAATATCCTAAAACATTCATATAGCCTGCTCCTTCTGAAACAAAAGTTACCCAAACATCTGCATCTTCTTTTAGTTCTATATTAGTTTGCGTTCCATCTATAATATATTGAGGATTGTAACTCGGTACTGGATAACGCTCCGGAAAAGAGGCGTTTATTCTAGCTACAAAGTCAGGGGTTACATTATCACGTTCAGCCAAATAATTGGGTACTCCATTTGCAGAAAATGTTCCCATATAAGTATATGAACTTTGTGAGTAGGCCAATTGACCAAACAACAACAGGATAAAAAATATTAATTTATTCATACAATACATCATTTTTCGTTTGTTATGCAAAAATATATAGTTTCCACATCTAGGTTTGGGATTTTCGATGAATGACAGTTTTTGAGATATTATTGACATTTTATTGAGAATTTTTGGTTTTTTGATATTGGGAATTTTAATTAATATTGTGGATATAAAAATTCTAGCTTTATATAGCTTGTCTATTGGTGATAAGTTATGAAAGTTTAGAAGTCCTAAGAATTTATGCACACCTGGGAAAAGAAATTAGCCTTATATTTTTTGTTTTAAACTTTTTAAGAGGTTTCAGGAAGAATGATTTAAAAATAAAACTTGTAAAATGACAGTTTAAAATAAGTTTAAACCTATATTTTGCATATCATTAATTGTCTTTTATCACCATTTAAATAGTACTCTTGCAGTGTACCAATTAAAACTATAGCCTGCACCTGAAGCTGAAGCGGTGTTACTGGTTTGGTACTTTATGGAGGCATCAACATGCTTGGTTTTATAACCAGCTTCTACTTGAATTCGGCCACTATTTTGCCATTTCTGAGTTTCTATTTTCTGTAATCCTATGGCAGCCTGAGCAAGTACAAAATATTTCGAACTACTTGCGGTACCAAAATCAATAAATATTTCTTGACTTTTATATTGCGAAGGAGCAAAATAATTTTCGGTTCTTTTCTCAAAAAATAAAGCTGAAAAATTAAAGCCTGTCTTCAGGGTTGGCTCTGTTCTAAACAAATGATACACAGATCCAAAAAATTGTTTTCTTTCATTTTTATCTGTTAAAGTACTATAGCTTCCTTGTGAGTAAAATCCAGTTTTGCCGCTAAACATGATATGGGTAACATAACCCAAATTTTGACTTCTTATGTTCTTTTCTAATAATGAAGCCGTAAAATTTAAAATTTCAGAACTTAGCGAAATGCCAACCATCCTTCTGTCGTTCGGCTGAAACTGTAAGGTTTGCCTGCCTGTTACTCCACTAAAACTTTGATTATTTGAAATTTTTATTTTTTGTATATGTGCTACGGTTTCGCCCGACCATGCGGTATTCCACCTTTCATTAATAGCAATGTTTACAAATTGAGATTCTGTTTTCAAGTTTTCAATAGAGGATATTGAAGAATTACCCACACTCAACCTAAGTTTCAATACTCGGCCTTCGCCCTGTTGCCACCAAACTGACTGCTCGGTCCTCACATTACTTGCAATATCTTTGAAATACACAAATTCTAATCCCGAATTTTGTGATTTTGAGGCCTTTATTTTCTGGTTAAAAGCAAAAGTTTCATTTTGGCTAAACAAAGAGTCCTTGGCCTTGAAAATATTAGTTGCAGTGGTCATTTCCTTTTTGCCAATAAGTACCTCTGTATATTCTTTAATATAATCTTTATTCGGATGGTTGACCAAAAGACTGTCATAATTTTGAAGACCAACCTTATAATTACCTGAAGACGTATTTAATCGTGCTTTTAAAATCAAAACTTGAGTCGGATTTAACTGTTTTTTTTGGTTTTCAAGAAAATCCCCGGCATTCTTTGTTTTTAAATTCCAAAGCATTGCATTAAAATAGTTTATAATAGCATTTTTATTTAAGCTGTCTTTTTCAAAAGCCATTTGAGCAAAACCAAGGGCTTTGCCAGGCTTGTGTGCCATAAACAAGGCATAAGAAATATTAATTCTTGCGGTTGTAGTCTCAAAGTTTAAAGGCAATAGTTTTTTGTAAGTATTTATCGCCTGGTCAAAAAGATTTGCTTGTAAAGACAAATCGCCTTTGAAGAGTAGTATTTTTGCATCTTCAGTATTGTGCTTTAAGATGCTGTCGAGCTGGCTTATGGCAGCTTTATAGTTTTCTTGGCTTCTTAGAGCCACGGCTTTCTCTATAAAAATATTTTTTTGGTCCGCGGTCAAATATTGGCCAAAATTCATATGGTAGCTTAATAAAAAAAGAGAACAAAATATCAGATTTTTCATTGGATTTTTGAAAATTTAATGAGAATACTTGTGATAATCCAGGTGTAGCTTAAACATCCAAAAAAGGCCATAACTAAGCTCCAAAAATTATTATATTGTGGGAAAAACCATATTCTAAGGGTTAAAGTACCAAAAAACAGGTTGGCAAAAATGAGCCAATACCATTTATTATTTCGACCAATTTTATGATTTGACAAAGTCTGATTGGCACTTTTTACTATAATTTGAAAAAGAGAAACCAAACCAAATACACTCAAAATAATTTGCAATAAATAGAAAACCTGAAATGGTTTAGAGGCTAAATAAATATTGGTTTTTAATATGGGCAATAGGACAACAAGTTGGCCATCATGATGTGTGAATTCGTCAATAAGCAGATGCGACAATATACCCAAAATTAAAGACGAGAGAAATAAGAAAAAATTTTTGGAAGCATAGGTATTCCAGTCGAAGCTATAAATTTTTGCACATTTTTTTTGAAAATAAGTAGGCAAATTTTCAATGAGTGGATTCCTTAAAACATTATGATACAAAAAGCAAAAAATGATAGCCAAAGGAATGTCAAAAACAAAAAATCCTAAAATATGATGACCAATATTGGGCACTTCTCTCATTTGGAAAAAAAACTCAAAGTCGGGTACAATACTACCAATAATGATGGCAGTGGTAGAAAACCGAGTACTGGTCTTGGTGATGGGTAAAATCAAAGCGGGATGTGAAAAGGTAAAAGGCATTTTGCTTAAATTTTTAATTAAATACAAGATTTTGTTGACTAAGTAAATTACTAAGCACTTTTCTGTTGGCATTTGATTTCAAGAGATACTCGCTACATCCCCAATTGATGGCTTCTATCGCTACACTTATATCTTCTAAAGCCGTACAAAATATTACATTGATGCCAGGGAAATAGTCTTTTATTTTATGCAAAACTTCAAGCCCATCCATGCTGCTCATTTGATAATCCAGAAACACCATCACAGGATTCAAGTGTAAGTGTTTAAGACATTCTTCGCCACTCATAAATATGTAAATGTTGCTATACCCTAAATTGCTCAGGATTTGCTGAAGTACTGCTGCCCAAAATGGATCATCATCAACTATAAAAATCCGTAAGTTATTTTGCAATTTCATATCGTTATTTAATTTTTATATCTACATACCATTTCAATGCCAATATCTATGATACTGATAAACAAATAGTTACAAAATTAAAGATTTTAAATTTAATACTTTTTATGGAATTTTTCCAAAATTTGGAATTTTCTACAATATTGATTTTACTATTTCTATAGAAAGATTCATT
>DAIQBE010000423.1:0-3778 GCA_036781325.1 Leadbetterella sp.
AAATTAGTCACGCATTGCTTGAAGAGAGACTATATAATGGAAGAATATTTAGTGTATAAAATTTATAATTTAATTACAGAAAACAGTTTTAAAGCTCGAATTGCAAATGTGACTTATGAGGACTCAGCTGGCAAACAAGCATCCCAAACCCGATTAGCTTTCTTAATTGAAGATGACGAAGATCTAGGAAAAAGGATTCATTCCAAATTAATAAAAGAAGCAAAATTACGTCAAAATCAAACCGATACGCTACAAATGGCTACGGTTGCAGTTTTTGAATATTTGATCGGAAATACAGACTGGTCTGTCCCCTTTAAACATAATATAAAATTGTATTTTAAGAAAGGGAAAATGGCTACACCCATTCCTTACGATTTTGATCATTCTGGAATAGTTAATGCACATTATGCAAAACCTGCAGAGCAATTAACAGAAATAACTTCCGTTAGGGAGCGGCTGTATAGAGGCTTTAACTATTCACCAGAAGTTTTTCAAACCGTATTTGAAAGATTTAAAGCAGTAAAACCACAAATCTATGCGCTTTACAAAGACAATACAGATTTAGAGCCCAATTACATAAAATCTACATTAAAATATTTAGATGACTTTTATGAAAATATAGATAACCCAAAAACTGTAAAACGGGTGTTTAATGAGCAAGGCTTAAAAAATATGGAAGCTGGAGGTGTGCAAATTAAAGGGTATAATTGAGCTTTAAAGTAATTTTGAAAGCACTAACAAATACAATAAGATTACCAAGGGAAAGCCAATCATAAAAACTGTGTAGGATATCTTTAAAAGTTTAAATTTCCGCGTCAAAACATGCCCCTGAGCGTACATATTGGTAAGCATTTTATCAGAAAGTTTATCGTCGTCTTTAATTAATTCTCCCATTTCTACTTTATATTCTTCTAAGGAAAGGGTAGAGTATTCCGCAAAAAAAAGTAGATCCAACTCTTTCTTTTTCTTTTTTACTGTAATATTATTGGAAGGTTTTGTGGCTAATATCGCATACATTATAGTAAGTAAACACACCAAAACAAGTAGCAATGTGGGCCAAATCATGCTAGGATTCTCGTCGTATTGATTTATCATAAACGACACCATTATCGAAATAATAATAGCATTCACCGAAATCATCAACCCCGCTTTATTGTCTGCTATGGTACTGAGATGTACTAAATTAGAAAGAGTGGTTCGAAACATTGTTTCTTTGGTTCTTCCTCCTTCTTTTTTCTTCTTTTTCTTTTTTTCTTTCTTTTCTTCGATAACTATCTTTTCTGACTTTTTTATTGGACTAAATTGCTCTGAATCTTCCATAATCTAAAAATTGATTGAATATTATTTATGACTTTTCTAACAAATTAGCAAATTAAAATGCTGCTAACCAAATAATTTTAAAATAATTATAGCTTATAGAATTAAATTTCTTTGCCTAATTATAGTATTCACTATCATTAAAAGCAAATCACATTCACAAAAAAATTAAAGAATATAATGCGCTAGAAGGTACTACTTTTAGGTAGATTTTAATCGAAGCTAAATAATTTTAATAAAAAATTCCTTTTTGAATTATCCAATAAAGTTTTCATTAAATTGCATAGTTAAAAATTTAATCTTGAACCTCCTAAAAGTACCTTAAACAAAACATGAAAAAAGTTATCCTCTCTCTTCTATTTTCTCTTACTATATTTTTTTCCTTTGCCCAAAACTTTCCTTCCCGTTTTTTTGACAGCATGAAATGGCGGATGATTGGCCCACATAGAGGGGGGAGAACCGTAGGGGCTGTGGGTGTACCCCAAAAACCCAATGTATTTTATATTGGTGTTAACAACGGAGGCGTTTGGAAAACCACTGATTATGGCCATACCTGGAATCCTATTTTCGACGATCAACCTACGGGTTCGGTGGGCGATGTTGCTGTGGCACCTTCCAATCCAAATGTCATTTATGTGGCTTCAGGGGAGGGTATTCAAAGGCCTGACTTGTCTGTGGGTAATGGCATTTATAGATCATTAGATGAAGGAAAAACATGGGTAAATACAGGATTAAGTGAAGCACAGCAGATTGGAGGCTTGGCCATTGACCCAAGAAACGAAGATATCGTTTTTGCGGCAGTATTAGGCCATCCCTATGGACCAAATACAGAAAGAGGCGTATATCGTACCAAAAACGGTGGAAAATCTTGGGAGCGGGTATTGTATAAGGACGAAAACACGGGGGCAATACAAGTAACTATTGACCCAAAAAACTCCAATATTGTATACGCAGACCTTTGGGCGGCTCGCCAAGGCCCTTGGGAAAACGGAGCTTGGCAAGGTCCCGAAAGCGGTTTATATAAATCAACAGACGGTGGTACTACCTGGAACAAACTAAGCAAAGGCTTACCCACTTTTGAGCAAGGCTTAGGTAGAATTGGCTTCGGAATTTCGCCTAGCCTTCCCTCCCGTATTTATGCCACAGTGGATGCTCCTGACGAAGGTGGAATCTTCAGATCGGATGATGCGGGCGAATCTTGGACAAGGATAAGCCAAGACCAAAGGCTTTGGGGACGCGGAAGCGATTTTGCGGAAATAAAAGTTCATCCTAACAACCCGGACATCGTTTTTAGTGCAGACGTAGACACCTGGAAGTCGGAGGATGGAGGTAAAACTTGGGTCGCATTTAGAGGTGCCCCAGGAGGGGACGATTACCATAGGTTGTGGATTAACCCCGACAATCCTGATATCATGCTTTTAGCTGCCGACCAAGGAGCCATAATTACCGTAAATGGAGGAAAAACATTTTCGTCCTGGTACAATCAGCCAACCGCGCAGTTTTATCATGTAAGCACGGATAATGCTTTCCCCTATAATGTATACGGAGGTCAACAAGAAAGCGGTTCGGTAGGCATAACTTCCCGTGGCAACGATGGCATAATAACGTTTAGAGATTGGCACCCTGTGGGTGTAGAAGAATATGGGTACGTGGCTGCCGACCCGCTGGATCCAACAATTATTTATGGAGGAAAAATAACCAGATATGATAAAAAAACGGGCCAAACTCAGAATATTGCACCCGAAGCAGTGCGTTCGGGCAAATACCGGTTTATTCGCACCGCCCCAGTATTATTTTCACCTGTAGATAAAAAGACCCTTTATTTTGCTGGAAATGTAGTATTTAAAACCCAAAATGGGGGTAATTCTTGGGATATTATCAGTCCAGATTTATCGAGGGAAACGTATGATGAAATACCGGCGAGTGTGGGAGTTTACACTACTGAAGCTATGAAAAAAATGCCTAGAAGAGGGGTAATCTATGCACTTGCTCCATCTCCAAAAGATATAAACACGCTTTGGGCAGGTACGGATGATGGCCTAATGCATGTTACAAAAAACGGGGGTAAAACTTGGCAAAAAGTGTATGATTTTGGAGCTTGGGCTAAGGTTTCTCAAATAGATGCGGGTCATTTTGATGTAAATGTGGCCTATGTTGCTATAAATAGTATTCGTTTAGATGACTTAAAACCTCACATCTTTAGAACCAAAGATGGAGGTAAAACATGGCAAGAAATAGTAAGAGGCCTTCCAAAAGAACCTATCAATACAGTGAGGGAAGACCCAAGTAAAAAAGGATTGCTGTTTGCTGGTTCTGAAAATGCCGTATATGTTTCGTTTGATGATGGTGAAAATTGGCAGACTTTAAGACTGAATATGCCGGCCACATCCATTCGTGATTTGGTAATTAAAGACGATGACATTGTGGTGGGCACGCATGGGCGTAGTTTTTGGATATTAGA
>DAIQBE010000424.1:0-3774 GCA_036781325.1 Leadbetterella sp.
AATATCCTTTTAAACTAATATTAAATGAAAAATATATTTAAATTACTTTTCATGGCAGGGCTTTTAATTGGATGTTTAAACCCAAATATTGAGCTGAATCCAGTAAAGAAAGTGACAGATTGCTTGATAAGAGAAATTTCTACTGTGAGAGGTGTAAATGTTGAAACCCAAGAATTTACGTATGATAATAATGGAAATCCAACTAAATGGGTAGTTAAAGACGGAAACAATCTAAATACATGGGAATTAAGGCTGTTTTATGAAAACAATAAACTAATACGAATAGAAAAAGATACCTCGCAAAGAGATAATAGACAGCTTTCACTAGGTATTATAGTTTACAAATTTTCAACCCATAGCGTTAAAAACTTCAAAATATCATCTGATTTTTCAGAAATGCTTGTCGAACGTTTTGATTATAGGAATAATCCCCCTTTTGTGCCTCCAACTACCCCAAGAGCTCTGACTCTTAGTAATAAACAAAAGCTTAAATTCAAAAGAAATCCAGATAATGAATTAAAGTTTGCTGGATCAGAAGATTTAGTAAACTTGGGCAACATAAGGTCTACCTCATATAATTATGATGATATTTTAATGAGCAATGTTATTTCTAAATATTTTTGGGAAAAAGTACCGACTTCTATTTCTTCTGTTAAAGTTATAAAATCAAATGGCTTTTGGAAAAATGTAAAAAACCCATTTAATGCTAATATATGGTTGTCATTAATAGCAGATTATAATACGTATTCTGGATATGAAATAGAGGGTGGAAATTGGAGCAAAAATATGCAATCCGTTGACCCCAACAGTACTTTCATTACCACCTATGAAACCAATGCGGAAGGATTTCCATGCAGACTCACAACAAAAAATCCTGATTTTTCTCCTTATCCATTGGAGGTAAGATACTACTACAACAATTGTGATTGTAAGTAATATTTATTGTTCGTTTTTCCCTTAAAATTTGGGCTTTAGCAACTAGCCAAATCAAACAATAATAGGAAACTCAAACGAAGCTATATTTTGATGGCTAAAAATGCTCTTCAAATAAAACAAAAAAATATTTAAAAAACATAAATATATGTAAGTGCTTATATATATTTGTGCATGAATTTCTATCAAAAACTCGGTCCGCTTGTATTTGGTACACGATTAAAACGTCTTAGTGATTATTTCTTAAGCGAAGTAAACCACGTATATGCCAGCAGAGGAATACCTTTTGAGGCTTCCTGGTTTGGTATTTTCTACCTATTAGATAATCAAACCGAGCTTTCTATTTTTGAAATAGCGGAGCAATTAGAAGTTTCTCATTCTGCCATAAGTCAATTGGTAAAAAGTTTGACTGAAAAAGGTTTATTGACGCTTCAACCATCCTCACACGACGGTAGAAAAAAAGTAATTCATCTGAGCAAGTCAGGAGAAGAATTGCTACAAAAAATAAAACCAATTTGGGTAGCATTAGACAAAACAATGACGGATTTATTGGATAAAAATAAGGTATTGGAACAAATTTTTCAACTGGAAAACAAATTTGACGAGATACCATTAAGTAAACTAATTAATAAAAACGCAGATGTTTAAATACGGAAAAGAAAAGCTTGACATAAGTACTGTTTTGGCTTTAGTAAATGGCCAAAAGAAAGCAGTCATCGATGAAGAAACAAAAGAAAAAATAAACCAAAGTAGCAATTGGGTACAAGAAATTGTAGAAAGTGAAGAGGTAGTGTATGGAATAAACACGGGTTTTGGGCCATTGTGCGATACTAAAATTTCCGAATCCCAAACCAGTCAATTGCAACACAATTTATTAATCAGTCATAGCGTAGGTGTGGGAGAGCCCATTGCATTGTTTTTGGCCAAAACTATGATGATTTCTAAGGTGCATTCCCTTTCTATGGCCTATTCAGGAATTCGACTTAGTACTATCGAACGCATCATTTGGCACATAGAAAATGATATCATCCCTGTTGTTCCTTGCAAAGGCTCTGTGGGTGCATCTGGCGACTTGGCCCCACTTTCTCATTTGTTTTTGCCACTTCTGGGTTTAGGGGAAGTTTTTCACAAAAACGAAAAAATGCCCTCCAAACAAGTTTTGGACCTATTTAAACTTGAACCTATTACCCTAGGTCCCAAAGAGGGCTTGGCCTTAATAAACGGCACCCAATTTATCTTAGCACATGCCATTTATGGTGTGAAAAGATTTTTCGATTGCTTAGAAACTGCAGATATTGTGGGTGCATTATCCATTGAGGCATTGATGGGCTCAGCCAAACCTTTTGAGAAAAGACTCCATGAAATTAGAAATTTTGAAGGCAACCAATGGGTGGCAAAGCGACTAAGAAATTTATTGGAAGGCTCTGAGATTATGAATGCCCATCAAGATTGTGAAAGAGTGCAAGATCCTTACTCATTACGCTGTATTCCACAAGTGCACGGGGCATCTCGTAATGCCTACATCCACTTGAAAGAACTTACAGAAATCGAATTAAATTCTGTCACTGACAATCCTATTATTTTTGGATCATACGACACAGTTAGTGGTGGGAATTTCCATGGACAACCCCTAGCAATGCCTTTAGATTACGCAACTTTGGCGGCCGCAGAAATAGGAAATATATCAGACAGAAGATGTTACTTAATGCTAGAAGGGCGTTATGGATTGCCAAGATTATTGCTGGAAGATACTGGCCTTAACTCTGGCTTTATGATTCCTCAATATACCACCGCCGCCTTAGTTTCTGAAAATAAATCCTTGTGTTTTCCAGCTTCAGCTGATAGTATTCCAACTTCTTTAGGCCAAGAAGACCATGTTTCTATGGGTTCCATAAGTGGAAGGAAGTTACATACCGTTTTAGATAATTTAGAATATATTTTGGCAATAGAATTACTTTATGCAGCACAGGCTTTAGAATTTAGACGCCCCTTAAATTCAAGTAAAGTATTGGAATCTGTCTTTTTAGAAATTCGTAAACACGTAAGTTTTGCCAAAGAAGACAAAAGTTTTTCCAAAGATATTAATTCACTGCATCAACTCATTCAATCAAACAAATTATTAGAAATAGTCACTAATTTAATAAACATTAACCAAGATTATGAATCCTACTGCATTTCTTGAAAAATATGCTTCTCATCCGAAGTACAAAGCACCTACTGGAGGGCTACTGCATGCTAAATCATGGCAAACCGAAGCGGCAATTCGTATGCTTTTAAATAATTTAGACGAAGAGGTAGCCGAAAATCCTGAAGAATTTGTAGTATATGGTGGAATAGGTCAGGCAGTTAGAAACAGGGAAAGCTTAGTGAAAATCATTGAAATTTTGCTAGAACTCGATGAAAACCATTCGCTATTAGTGCAATCAGGCAAGCCTGTAGGAGTTGTAAGAACTCATGCTCAAGCTCCTAGAGTTCTAATAGTGAATAGCAGTTTAGTGCCAAAATGGGCCTCTTGGGAGCATTTTAATGAATTGAAAGCCAAAGGCTTAATGATGTATGGACAAATGACCGCTGGAAGCTGGATTTATATTGGATCTCAAGGCATTTTGCAAGGGACATATGAAACATTTATGGAATGCGGTAGACAACATTTTGAAGGAAGCTTGAGAGGAAAATTATTGGTTTCAGGAGGCTTAGGTGGCATGGGTGGAGCTCAACCTTTAGCCGCAACTATGGCCGGAGCTACATTTCTAGGGGTGGATATAAATCCAGCAAGCATCCAAAAAAGGTTGGATACTAAGTATATTGACAAAATGACTTACCACTATGAAGAGGCTATAA
>DAIQBE010000425.1:0-3755 GCA_036781325.1 Leadbetterella sp.
AACATTGTATTTGAAAAATTAATTCAACACTTTTCAATCAAAAATATTTACTCTTCAGAAAAAATCGGAAACGGCCTTACGTACGAACGAGATAGAGCCATGAAAAAAGTATTTAAAAGCCATAAAATTATTTGGAATGAATATCAAACAAATGGTATTATTCGTAGATTGAAGTCAAGAGAAAATTGGGAGAAAAATTGGAAAATCCAAATGACAAGTTCACCAAAATTGGTTCAATTAGAAAACCTGATTATTGCTTCTTTAGAAGACAAACTGTATTCTAATTTAAAAGGACCTCGTTTAGGTGTGGAAATTACTACCCCAAACAAAAATTTTCAACAAGGTGGTGCGTATTGGGCTTGGCGTTATTTTGATGATTTTATTAAAGTACGTCATGTCAATTATAGCAAACACATCAGTAAACCCCTTTTAAGCCGCACAGGTTGTAGTCGTTTATCGCCATATTTAACGTATGGCAACATAAGTATGCGAATGGTTTATCAGTATACTTCCCAAAATTATGCTAACTCTTCAAATAAAAGATCTTTATCCAACTTTATCTCTCGACTGCATTGGCATTGCCATTTTATACAAAAATTCGAGGATGAATGCCGGTATGAATTTGAAAATATAAATAGGGCTTATAATACCCTAATAAAACCAAAAAATGAATCTTTTATAACAGCTTGGCAAAATGGACAGACAGGAATTCCCATTGTGGATGCTTGCATGAGGTGTTTAGTAACCACAGGATACATAAATTTTAGAATGCGAGCAATGGTAGTTTCATTTTTCGTTTTTAACCTTTGGCAAGATTGGCGTGAATTGCATTTTTTAGCAAAACAATTTTTAGACTATGAGCCAGGAATTCATTACCCTCAATTACAAATGCAAAGTGGTACCACGGGTATAAATACGATACGAATTTATAACCCCGTAAAAAATTCTCAAGACCACGATCCGGAGGGTTTATTCATTAAAAAATGGCTCCCCGAACTCCGAAATATTCCACCTGGTTTAATTCATGAGCCACACAAACTAAGTTTAATTGAACAACAATTATATGGCTGTCAAATCGGAAAACAATATCCTGCTCCAATTGTTTGTATAGAAGAATCTAGAAAGAAGGCTAGCACCATAGTTTGGAGTTTTAGAAAAAATGCCGCTGTAAAAGAAGAAGGAAAACGTATTTTAGGCAAACATGTAAACAAGCCAAAAATAAATATTTCCAAAACAAATCAAACCAGTTTATTATGACTACTTTTCTGAAAGCTCATTGGCAAAATTTAATAATGGCAAATTATGAAATTGATCCTAGCATTTTACTACCCTATTTGCCAAAAGGCCTTCACTTAGACTTTCATAATGGCAAAACGTATGTAAGTTTGGTTGGATTTTTATTTAAGGATACTTCCATCTTTAATATCCCTATCCCCTTTTGGGGCACTTTTGAAGAAGTCAACCTTCGTTTTTATGTGATACGAAAAGAAAAAAATACTATGAAGCGTGGTGTTGTTTTTATAAATGAAACAGTACCCAATAAAATAGTAGCCTGGGTTGCGAATAAACTGTATAAAGAACATTATATCGCTATCCCAACCAGACATAATTGGAATCTTAGCCAAGAAAAAAAAGAAATTCAGTATGAATGGAAAGTAAAATCCAAATGGAATAGCATAAAAGTGGAAGCCTCCGCAACCAAAAAAAAGATGGAAATAGACAGTATCGAAGAGTTTATCTTTGAGCATTATTTTGGGTATACGAAAGTAAATACCGAACACAGTATAGAATACAAAATCAATCACCCTTCATGGGAGATAAATAGCGTCCATAACTACCAAATTGATTGTGATTTCGCAGCTTTTTATGGAGATACCTTTAAAGTGTTAAACACTACAATTCCTCACTCCGTGCTTCTTGCAGAAGGTTCAGATATTCGTGTTGATTGGAAACGAGTAAGCTTTTAAAACCTTAAAAAATGAAAGGTGTTAAAAAAGAAAATTTACCCACTAAAATTTGTGTTGTCTGCAACAAACCATTTACCTGGCGAAAAAAATGGGAAAAGAATTGGATGGAGATTAAATATTGTAGCAATAGATGTAGCAAAAATAAATAACAATGCAAACAAGTACTTTTAAGACGCTACGATTAATCCTAGGTGACCAACTCAATATAAACCATTCCTGGTTTAAAACAGTAGATGATTCGGTAACCTATGTTTTAATGGAAATACGAAGCGAAACTGATTATGCTCCACACCATATTCAAAAGGTGCTGGGCTTTTTTGCCGCTATGCGAAATTTCTCCGAAGAATTACAACTATTAAATCATAAGGTTATTTATTTTCAATTAAATGATGAAAATAATTTACACAGGTTTGATAAAAATTGCGAAGCATTACATAAAATACATCAGTTCACAAAATTTGAATACCAACAGCCTGATGAATACAGATTAGATCAGCATTTAAAAAACTTTACCCATCAATTAAATATCCCATTTTCTGTTAGTGATTCCGAACACTTTTACACCACCAGAAATGAATTGAAAGACTTATTTTTAGGCAAAAAAATGTATCTGATGGAAACTTTTTACCGCTACATGCGAAAAAAACATCGGGTACTGTTGGAAGATGACGGATCTCAACCTTTACATGGTAAATGGAACTTTGATGAGGCTAATCGTCAGAAATTACCTAAAGAGCATAAACCCATTTTACCTTTACTTTTCGAAAACAATGTTAGTGAAATTGAATTAGACATAGTAGAAGCTAATGTAAAAACCATTGGCACTGTGGATAGTAAAAATTTTATTTGGCCTATTAATAGAACACAGGCGTTACAATTACTTGATTTTTTTACTGAAAACTGCTTGAAATTGTTTGGAACCTTTCAAGATGCAATGGCACCCAATGAATGGTCAATTTACCATTCCCGCTTATCGTTTTCTATGAATATTAAATTGCTGTCTCCAAAAGAGGTAGTTGACAAAGCCATTTTAGCATATTTCAAAAGCCCCAACCAAATTGCTTTTCATCAATTGGAAGGCTTTGTGAGGCAAATAATTGGCTGGAGAGAATACATGCGAGGCATTTACTGGCTTAAAATGCCAGAATACGCCACGCTTAATTATTTTGAACACACAGAAAAATTGCCCAGCTGGTTTTGGACTGGTAAAACCAAAATGAATTGCCTTAAAAATGCAATTTCCCAATCGCTTAATTTTGCTTATGCTCATCATATTCAGCGGTTGATGATCACAGGAAATTTTGCCTTGCTAGCTGGAGTCCATCCTGATGAAGTAGATGCTTGGTATTTAGGCATTTATATAGATGCTATAGAATGGGTGGAAATTACCAACACGCGAGGAATGAGTCAATTTGCTGATGGTGGAATAGTAGGCACCAAACCGTATGTAAGTTCAGCCTCCTACATTAGCAAAATGAGTTCTTATTGTGACCAATGCCACTATATTAAAACCAAAAAAACTGGGGATAAAGCTTGTCCATTTAATAGTCTGTATTGGAATTTTTATGATAAAAACGAAGCGAAACTTTCAAAAAACCCACGTGTGGGAATGATGTATAACACCTGGCACAAAATGCAGCCTTCAACAAAAACAGAACTTTTGGAACAAGCCTAATATTACCTAAATCATATCAACGAATTATAAACCTCATAGGCTTTTTTGACTATTAGCTTCCCATTAATTTTAAATTGCCTTTATTTAAACCGAAGCAAGGGGAAATGAAAGAC
>DAIQBE010000426.1:0-3734 GCA_036781325.1 Leadbetterella sp.
TTTTGGGTATGAAAATAAGAACCTAAAAGTATATCCAAATCGCCATCAGAATCAATATCTGCTATTTCTAAACACAGCCATTTTCCTGCTTTTGCCACCTCAGTGGTATATGGTTTAAATTTTCCCGTTCCTTGGTTTTCTAAATACACAAAGCCTTTTTCTGGATTTTGGATTTCGCTATAAAAAGAGGTGCCAACAATATCAAGGTCGCCATCTTGGTCAAAATCAGCTGATTTAACACTCGATGCCCCTTCTAAAGCAAAAAAATAATTTTCTTTAAAATTATTTTTTGAATCATTTAAAAATACCCTTAGGCCATGAAAATTTTTAAGTGTATTTGAAAAATCCCAATTATCCCCATTGCTAATCAATAAATCCTGGAAGCCGTCTTTATTAAAATCTATAAATTCGAAATTGCTTAACCCAAATAAAGGATGGAAATTTGCCAATATAATTTCATCAAATTGCTCGTTTCCCAAGTTTTTAAACCAAATTATTTTTTCATTTCCTTGAGCCATCATAACTACAATATCCAATTTTCCATCTAAATCTAAATCTCTTATTACCGCTTTTCTTGCCCCTGCTTGAATCGAGAGCGTATGTTGTTTTTGGATATTTTTGCCGTCAATCCATAAAAGCCGACCTGTATGGTTTCCAAATCCGCATATTACTGTGTCGTCTATGCCGTCTGAGTTAAGGTCACCTGTACTGAAATGTACCGAACGAGGTAAGTCATCAATTATAACAGACATTGATTGGTTAAGATTTAAGAGTTTTCCTTCTTTCTTTTCCGAAGGGATTAAAGATCCTAAACATAACAATCTAGGAAATTTATTTTTAGGGAAATCAATCCAAGTGGGTGGGCTAGGTGTCTGGATTACGTTTAATATTTCAAACTCTTTATTTAGTACAAAAAATTCATTTGCGGCGTCTCCCACCAAAATGTTTTTAGAGGATGGCTCAATGGCCAAAAGTGTGGTTTTAGGTATTTTTTCTGATTTAAAGCTAATAAATTGTCCCTCAAACAAATTTAAAGTTTTTTCGAAAATTTGATTTTCTTCAATGGGAAGTGGCTCAATAGGTGCATTGGTAACATAATAGCGGATGATTTTATCCCAGTCTTTTTTAGAAATAAGTGGTTCTTCAGGATAAACACCAGTTTGTTTAATAAGCTTAATTTCCTCCTCATCTAATCCAGAATAAGGGGAATTATAAACGGTTGATAATCCAAGTCTATAAGCCATATTGGGTAGTACTCCGAGTAACCATGTTTTTTGATCAAGAAGATTAGGTTCTGGAAATAAGTGGCAAGATGAACAATGTTTTATCGCTACTCCTTTATCTGTTGTGTCTAATTTAATTATATTTTTTTCGTCAGAAATTTGCTTTTCTGACGTCGGAATTATCAAAGTGAAATAGCCAATTAAAACGAAAAGCAAATTAATTACTTTGAGCATGTATTGAAAAGTGATATTTTTTAATAAAACAAATATAGAATAATCCTTTTTAAGGCATTAGAATTTTGAAAACAATTAGACTTAAAACAACTGAGTTTTTTTACCACTTTCTATTTTAAATTGAAATAGATATTAATTTGGTTCGAAAAATTCGAGTTGATGAAATCAAAAAAAAATAGCTAAAAAATAAAAGAATCTTGTTCTATGTCAAAAAACTATAGTACTTCCCATTTTTAATAATTAATTTTATCTTCCAAAATCAACAAACAAGGATTATGCTAAAAATTTTACTCTTGATATTATCTTTTTTATTTATGTTGCTAATGAATGGTTTAGCAAATGGCCTTCCTTTAAATGGCAAAACCACCGGGCAGCTGTCTGCGTTGTACCCTAACCTCTTTGTTCCTGCTGGATTTACTTTCTCTATTTGGGGCCTCATATATACGCTTTTGTTGGCTTACGTTTTATATACGATCTATTTGTTTTTCAAAGGAAAGAAATTTGAAATTTCTTATTTGGTGATTTGTAATTTTCTTCTAAATGGTCTTTGGATTGTTTTTTGGCACTATGAGCTGGTTTTTGTTAGCCTAGTAATTATGATTTCATTATTGGCGGTCTTAGTTTTGTATAATCTTGAATTGAAAAATAAAAATAAGGTATTGCTGGAGAAACTTGCTTTTGGGGTATATTTAGGTTGGATCTGTGTAGCAATAGTTGCCAATACCACTGCATGGTTGGTGAAAATAGATTGGTTGAAATGGGGAATTTTGGATGAGAACTGGACTTCAATACTGATAGTTGTAGCTAGTTTAATAGGTGTTTTTCTAGTTTTTAAGGCTAAAAATCCTTCTATTACTTTTTCAATTTTATGGGCGTTTTATGGAATTTATTCTAAACGCAGCCTTGCTGAGATTCAATATCCTCAAATTTATTTTTCTTTAATAGTAGGTTCTACGGTTATAGTTTTTTGCTTAATTTATTATTTCTTTAAAAATATATTTCGTCTTTTCAATACTTCCAAATCATCAATCCAGTCTTAACCAAAAATAAATTTATGTTTATTAAACTTTTAGTTTTTGTCTTGTTTGTTCTTCCAGTATCTCTCTTTGCCCAGCATTCAAATGCAAACGAAATTCTAAGATGGCAAAAAACAGCTAAGAATGTCAGTATTACCCGGGATATTTGGGGAATACCCCATATTGAGGGCAAAACAGATGCTGATGCAGTTTTTGGGTTACTTTACGCCCAATGCGAAGATGATTTTAAGCGAGTTGAAATGAATTATATCGAAAAGTTAGGAAGATTATCAGAGGTGAATGGAGAAAAAAGTTTATTTAGTGATTTACAAATCAGACTTTTAATAAATGAAAATGAGGCTAAAGCTGAATTTTTGAAAGCTGAACCTTGGTTTAAAAAACTACTATTAGCCTATGCTGATGGTATCAATTATTTTTTGTACAAAAACAAACAAATTAAGCCGATCTTATTAAATAAATTTGAGCCTTGGTATCCCTTATTATGGACCGATGGCAGTATTGGGGCTATTAGCACTGCAGATTTGGAAATAAACGAATTACAAAATCTATATGGGGGAGAAAACCAAAAAGTAGGCTTAATAGAACTTAAAGGGGAAGAGTATCAACAAACAGGCTCAAATGGATTTGCTATCGCCCCTAAGCTTTCCTCATCTGGTAATGCTATGCTTTATATTAATCCTCATACTACCTACTATTTCCGTCCAGAAGTGCATGTAAAAAGTAAAGAAGGCTTAAATGTTTATGGGGCTGTAACTTGGGGCCAATTTTTTATTTATCAAGGATTTAATGCGTATTGTGGCTGGATGCATACCTCATCTAATGCAGACGTTTCTGATACCTACAAAGAAAAGATAAGCAAAAAAAATGGAAAGTACTTTTATGAATATGAGGGCAAATTAAGACCTGTAATTGAAAAAATAATTAGTATCAAATTTAAAGACGACAATACTATAAAATCAAAATCATTTACCACTTTTAGCACCCATCATGGGCCTATTATGGCAAAAAGAGGGGAGGAGTGGCTAAGTTTAAAATCTTATAATCGCTCAGAAGTGGGTTTAAAACAAAGTTGGATTCGAACCAAGGCTAAAGGATTGGAAGATTATAAAAAAGCAATGGATTTAAAAGCCAATACCTCTAACAATACGGTTTTTGCAGACAATAAAGGAAATATTGCCTATTGGCATGGTAACTATATGCCTATACGTAATCCAGAATTAAATTGGTCAAAAGCACAAGA
>DAIQBE010000427.1:0-3732 GCA_036781325.1 Leadbetterella sp.
CTTCTAACCCCATTTTCAATATAGGTTTGCAAGCCAAATTTTTCGGTATAAATTTTAGTAATAATAGAGCTTTCTTTATACTTTATGAAATTAATAACAATCCCTCTAGTTTTATGTAGCATGATACAGTAAAAAAATGAAAATTACCAACCATAGCACATCTAAGAAATGCCAATAAATACTTACCAATTTTAAATTTAAAAGATTTGGAGGATTTACACTATATACAAAAGAATCAACATAACTTGAATTTCTAAATGCCTTTGAAAGCGTAAAAGTTAAAGCCACAATACCCCCTAAAGTATGCAAAATATGCAAAGCCGATAATATTACTAGAAATGAAGCGCCTGTATGTTTATCGACGGTCATGCCTTTGTCAAATAATATTTTCCAACCTAAAAGCTGTAAGGTCAGAAAACTTAGGCCTAAAAAAAAAGCCAAACAAAGCAGGATCCGATACGTCTTGAAATTTTGACTCTCTAAATACTTTTTAGCTAGAAATAAAGAAAAACTACTTAACAAAATAGCTAAAGTACTTATCCAAAATACTTTAGGTATAAGTAAGGGAATTTCTTGATTTACTAATTCTTTTTTTAAAAAGACCAAAAAAATAAATAAAAAAAGCAAACTACTACCAAATATGCCTAAATAAAGCATAAAGGCAAATGGCTCGCGACGTTTTGTGAATAAGTTTTGCATTACAATTTTCTTTGAATAACATCCAAAGGCTATTTTTTTGTTTTGTAATTTAGAAAATAATTTGTTAAAACAAAAAATTACAACAAAAAAGAAACCTCAATTCTCCCATCAGGTTGCGTTTTTCTAAGCATTCCACAATTTCAAACTTTGGCTCATAACTTCCAAAAAAACCTAAATAAACAAGAAGACATTTCTTCAAAAACTATCTACTTTAAACCCATTTTATTATTTGTTTTTTTTAAATTGAGTCTTTTATATAATTCAAATCCTCAGCTATAATCTTTTCCTACAACAATTTAACAAACCGAAATTATCAAATAATTAGTGATCCGTTCCGTTTATTCTATTGGAATATGACTCCTATTTAATAATTTTGCAAAAAAAATAAATCGATTTTTCATTGAAATCTTGCAACAAAATATTTAATATCTTCATTTTTGCTTTTCTTGCCTTTCAAACAAGCTTTGCTCAAGGACTATGTAGTGATATCAATTTCGAAAAAGGTGATTTTGAGTTAAGTAGCACCTCCATTTGTCTTCCTAATATCATAAAACTTACAGACAAATCTGGAGCAAAAAACATCAAATATGTATATGATTACCAAGGAGAGGACATGGATGAAGTACTTTCCAAAAGTATATCAAATGATACCTATAATTATGTTGGGCTCACAAACCCCAAGATCTTTACTATTTTGCAAGTAGGCGAAAAAAACAATAAAATTAGCATTGCCTGCAAAAACCTTACCGTCAGACCAAACAATAGCCCCGTTTTTAGTTTTACAACTTGTAGTGTTAATTCACTCGAAGTTAATATTCCAAAGCTTCCATTAAACGATTTTGATAATTATAGTATCGAGCTAGGTGCGGGCCAAGCAATCATTAATATTTCTAAAAATGATTTGCCTTATGGCATAAAAAAAACGCTTTCATTGCCTCGTGTTATTAGAGTCAGTGGATCTTATTCCGATGCCTCAAAATCTTGCCCATCAACAGTTCCCTATCAATCTGTTCCAACTCAAGCGCTTTTCTCCGTACGACCTTTTGCCCCGCTTATAGAAAAAATTGAACTTCTTACGCCTTTAAAAGTAAAAATTAACTATACCGGACCTTACCCTACAGACCCAGATTATCAAGCTAACCTATATTTTTATGAAAAAAACAATTGGATTAGTCCCAAAGAGTTAAAAACCAATATTATCCCAGGAGCATACGAGTTTGCTTTACCAGATTCTTCTAAATCCTACTGTTTTTTTGTGGATAAGAAAAGTAATTGTGGAATTGTCAGGGAAGAATCCCCAGAAATTTGTACCCATCCCTTAAAATCTGTAAAATTCAGTCCGATACAATACGATTTATTATGGGAAACCTACCCTACGAGGCTAAAGAATTTCACCAACAGCATCATTACTGGCAATTTATTAAACATTAACCAAGCCTTAACTATTAAAGTTGGAAACAGTGTGGCCACAAAAAATAGTATCCCAAGTCTTTCATTCCAATATGCAAATAAACCTATAGACTGTAAAAAAAGATATTGTTATCAAGTAGAACAGAATACAACGGGTTTTTTTCAATATAACCAATTTGCTGCGAAAAGTATTTCGAATAAAATATGTGTAGACCGAAGTCAAGTTAAACCACCCGCTTTAACTGATACTTGGGTAAGCACAGACCCAAAAAATGTTATTAAATTTGAAAACGACCAAAACTGGCCTCTAAAAGTTGAAAAATGGCTACTTTTCAAAGAAAATAATGGAAATTATCTTAAAATAGATTCTTCTTCTTTTTTAGTAAAAGAACTTAAAGATACGGCAACTGTTACAAAATCAGAAGCTTATAAAGTGGGCTATAGCGACGAGTGCAATAGTATATCCACATTGTCACCCGAAATAAAATCGCTTTATTTGGATTATAAATTACCAGCAGAACTTAATTGGACCAAAGCTGCTCCTTTCTCCAAATCTGGAGTTAGCCAATATACCCTTATTGCATTAAAAGAATCAGACAATTCACCCTCAATTTCTGCCACTTTAAATAAGAATACATTCAGTACTAAAGCAAATTTAGAGGCTTTTGAAATAAATGCAAAATTTAGGATGGAAGCAACTTCAGAAACAGCTCCAAAAAGAATTTCTATATCGAATAGTGTTTCTATTCCTATTCCACCTAGCATTTATTTACCCATGGCTTTTACACCCAACGGGGACAATAAAAACGACTTTTTAATAGTTTCGGGTAAAACCAAAAATGTGCGTACTTTTTCCATGCAAATTTTCAATAGAAACGGGCAACAAGTAGCAGAATTAAATGAATTGACACAGTCTTGGGATGGAACAATAAACGGGAAAGCTTTACCCCCAGGCATATATATTTATAAAATAAAAGCAGACTTAGACAATGGAGATGTTTTTAATAAAGCAGGATCTATTGAAATACTAAAATAAATCATCGCTTTTATGATTTCTTTAAATAATAGCATGGAAAACGATATTTCAAATATTAAAAAAAAATCAACTTTTAATTGGTATGTAATCTATACCAAACCTAGAAACGAAAAAAAAGTTATCGAAAGATTACTTGAAATTGGTATTGATGCCTATTGTCCTTTAAGAATCACTAAAGAAGACTATTCTGACAGGAAAAAATCTGTAGCTAAGCCCCTCTTTAATTCCTACTGTTTTGTGCGATTAGAAGAAAAAAATCTAAGAGATGTTTTCAAAATAATTGGCGTTGTTCGCTACATCTATTGGTGCGGAAAACCTGCCATAATTAGAGATAGTGAAATTGAAGAAATTAGAAGATGGCTGAATGAATACGAACATGATGCAATAAAAGTACAAACCCTAAAACCAAATGATTTAATTAAAATTCAAAACGGCCCTTTTAAAGAAAGAACGGGAAGGGTAGTTTCAAAAAAAGGAAATAAATTAATATTGCTTTTAGCCGGTTTGGGCTTAAGAATTGTGGTTAAGATTGGAGAAACTGAATTAGAAAAAGTGGAAAATGAAAAAGTTCTAAATTAGAACTTTAT
>DAIQBE010000428.1:0-3724 GCA_036781325.1 Leadbetterella sp.
ATAACCCGTAAGACTTCCGTTGGTGCCCACTACTCTATGACATGGAATCATAATTGCGATGGGGTTTTTGCCATTGGCAGATGCAGCGGCTCGAATCACTTTAGGGTCACCGAGTTGACGTGCCATTTCGGCGTATGTTCTAGTTTTTCCATAAGGTATAGTACATAGCAATTGCCAAACTTTTTTTTGAAAATCAGTTCCTTCCGGGGCAAGTGGCAAATGAAAGTTTTTTAAACTCCCATCAAAAAACCCATTCAATTGATGTATAGCTCTTTTAATTAATTCGGGTTGAAATTCAGAAGCTACTCCTAGCTCTTTTACAAAGCTTATTGCTTTTATTACTTGTCTGTCTGACTCAATTTTGAGTTTGTAATTTCCCGATTCAAGATATGCTATGTAATGTTCTACCATAATATTTTAGAAAGGATACAACGAAATTAAACAAAAAACATAGAACTTTGAAACTGAAAACAGGAACAAATGCAAATAGAAGAAATTTATAGTATATTTAAAGAAAGCAAAGGAATAACAACGGATACCAGAAAGATTGGCAAAGGCCAACTTTTTTTTGCTTTGAAAGGGGAAAAGTTCAATGCCAATGACTTTGCAGAAAAAGCATTGGCCGCTGGTGCCACTTATGCCATAGTAGATGAAATAGAACATGCTCAAAATCCGCAATGCATTTTAGTTGATAATGTTTTAGAAACCTTGCAAAAATTAGCAAATTACCATAGAAAAACGTTCGATATACCAGTAATTGGTTTGACGGGGTCTAATGGAAAAACCACCAATAAGGAACTTTTAACACGGGTATTAAGTAAAAAATATAAGGTTCATGCTACCGTCGGAAATCTTAATAACCACATAGGCGTACCTCTGACTTTGCTTGAAATGCCATCAGACACAGAAATTGCGGTTATAGAAATGGGAGCAAACCACCAGAAAGAAATAGCCATGCTTAGTGCTATTTGTGAACCTAATTATGGTTTTATTACGAATTTGGGTAAGGCCCATTTAGAAGGTTTTGGCGGGGTAGAAGGGGTTAGGATAGGCAAGGGCGAATTATATGATTTTTTAAAATCTACAAACGGAACCATCTTCGTAAATCAAACTGATGAGGCCTTGGTGAGCTTAGCTAAGGAGAAGAATGTGATGTTGATGGTTTACTATGGCAATAATGAATTCTCGCTAAAAATGATTAGTGAAAGCCCTACGGTAACTTTTTCAATTCCGCAATCCAATAAGGTATTTACTACTCACATTGGTGGAAAGTATAATTTTGATAATATGCAAACGGTATTTGCTATTGGTAAATTTTTTGGTATCGATGATGAAGATGCCGCCGAAGCGATAGCGGCCTACAATCCTGACAACAATCGTTCTCAGGTAATAGAGAAGGGAAGTAATTTGTTTTTGATGGATGCTTATAATGCCAACCCGTCGTCGATGGCGGCAGCCATAAACAATTTTGGTAACCTGCAAACCGAAAAACAAAAAGTAGTTATTTTGGGAGATATGTTTGAGATGGGCGAATATAGCCAAATAGAACACGAAGCTATAGGAAAATTGGTAGCTGAAAAGGGCTTCGATGTGGTGGTATTATTTGGTGAAAACATGAAGCATGCCTTGGTGCATTTACCCTCTGCTTTTTACTTTACCGACAAATTTTCTTTACATAACTGGCTGATGGACAAAGGCTTTCAGCATACGTATTTCTTGGTAAAAGGCTCTAGGGGCGTGGGCTTGGAGAGTGTTTTGGGGGTGTTGTGAGGCATTGGATTGATTTTAATTTTCAAAAATTTAGTAGCTATAACAAATTCTTAAAACACAAAAATCATACTAATTTTTGGTTTAATATGAGCGAAAAAATAAATTCTTTTATATAGACGAAATTGGTATTCAAAAATTTAATATTTAACTATTGCTTATTCAATGAAAAATAAAAAACACTCTTTTTTGCTTATAATTTTGCTTTTATTTAACGTGTTTTCTTGCACCCAAAATCCATACAAAGCCACCAATAAATCCTATAAAAAGCAAGCTAAAAAATATAGTAAAATTATAGCGGCGTCAAATTTGAAAGATACTGTCGGTTTAAATGCACCTGTCGATTGGGTGGGCACCACCAATTTTAATATGCGTAAGCCCAATTTTGTGATAATTCATCATACCGCACAAAACAGCTGTGACCAAACGTTGAAAACCTTTACTTTGCCACGTACGAGTGTAAGTGCTCATTATGTAATCTGTAAAGACGGCACGGTGCATCATATGCTAAACGATTACCTTAGAGCATGGCATGCTGGGGCGGGACGTTGGGGCAGCTTGACCGACGTAAATTCTTCCAGCATCGGCATTGAGTTAGACAATAATGGTTTTGAGCCGTTTGGAGAAAAACAAATGGAATCATTAGAGAAACTTTTGGCACATCTTAAAAAAACGTATGCGATACCGCAAGCCAATTTCATCGGCCATGCCGACATTGCACCTACCCGAAAAAACGACCCAAATATTAATTTTGATTGGAAAAGCCTTTCTTACAAAGGGTATGGAATTTGGTACGGTGATACTACAAACAGCATTGTTCCAGGAGATTTCAAGCCTTTGATCGCATTAAAAGTGATAGGGTATGATATCAAAGACAGTACCGCTGCGATACTAACATTCAAACGTAAATTTGTAAAAGACGAAACAAATAAATCTTTGAATACGAGCGATTTGAAAGTACTTTATGGAGTTTGGAAAGAGGTATTGAAGTAAAATTGAATTAGGGAAAAAAAAGTATGAATTACACCCATCTATTCTTTTGGGCTACCGCCACTGCTTCCATTTTGGTATGCACATGCAGTTTTTGATAAATATTTTCTATATGTTTTCTAGCAGTTTTTGAGGATATGAAAAGTTGATCGGCTATTTGATTATAGTTTAATCCCTCTGTAATTTTTTCCAAAATTTCCACTTCTCTTTTTGATAAGTTAAAGGATTCTGTGGTTTCTATTTCTTCAATGGAGATATTGTTAATCTCTTGTTTTCTTAGAATCTGAAGTGTTTTCATGGCTATAGTAGGCGACATCGGTGCCCCCCCCTCCATTAATTCTTCTATTGCTGCCACTATTTTTGAAGGGCGTTCGTCTTTAACCAGATAGCCAGATGCCCCCGCTTTTATGGCTTCAAATATCTTATCTTCTCGGTCAAGCACCGATAGCATCATGATTTTGATTTCAGGGAAAAGTGCTTTAATTCGTCTTGTGGTTTCTATACCATCCATTTCTGGCATTTCTATGTCCATCAAGAGCATGTCAGGATGATGATTATTTAGATTGTCAATAGCGTCACGTCCACTATTTGCTTTAAATACAATCTGAACTTCTTCAAATATGGAAAGGTTTTGTCCGATATTTCGAAGCAAAGTGGGGTTGTCATCTACGAGTCCTACTTTTATCATCTTTAAATTTTTATCAAATATACGCTTTATCTTACTAGAGAATCAATAAGGCATTTGTCGTATTTTTTTAAATAGGGAAGCTTAGCAAAATAGAAGTGCCTTGTTTTTTATCGGATACGATCTGAAATGTGCCATTAATTTCTTCTATTCGTTTCTTCATATTTTCCATACCAAAATTTTCTTTTAAAACCAGTTCATCTATTTCAAAACCTACTCCATTATCCGCAATAGAAAGACTGCCTATTTGGTTTTCAAAATTGCCAGTAATTGTAATTTGTG
>DAIQBE010000429.1:0-3722 GCA_036781325.1 Leadbetterella sp.
AAATAGAGAAATAGTACTTTTCAGGATGCCTTCTCATGTTTTCAGGAGCTAATTTTTCAATTTGTTTTAGCACAATTTCCATTTGCATAATAGCTATGGAAGTGGCTGCTGCATCTTTACTGACCGTGGCTTTTACCAATTCAATCGCTCTTTCTTTTTGGATTTCCGACATTTCTAATAAAGGTAATCCTTTACGCTCAACGGGTGTAAAAAACCAATTTCGCCTTTCTGCATTATCGTAAGGGAAAGACGCTTTAGCTAGTTTATCGCTTTCTAAAGAACTTAAAAAAGCTTTCACTTTTTTTAGAGCTTCAGCGTTAGATGTTTTTTGTGAGAAAGCATTTGTTGATAAAAATGCTAAAACCAGCAAAGAAAAAAGCTTTGTTTTCATAAAATTTTAAGGTTTAAATTTATACAAGTTACGATTATTTATAGTAAACTTTCAATTTTTTCGGGAAGTTTCTTTCATAATGGTAGGAACAGCTTTATAATAAAAAGTAAAATCTAAAAAAAAGGGAATAAAAAAAACCATCAAATAGATAAAAAGAAATAAGATAATTCCTTCTGACCATTTAATGGTTGGAAAATATAGAAGCAAAGGAAATTATGCCTTTGTGTTTCCTTTTGGTTCTATTGGTTTTTTTTGTGCTGTTTTGGTGGCAGCTGCCACGGTAGGTTTAGCAGATATTACAACAGGGGCTTTGGCTGGAGTTGTAGTTTTGGCAATAGCAGGGGTAGCAGGTGCTTTAACATCTGTTGCAATAATTTTTTTCATTACTATTTCTACCTTACTTTTATCTTTTTCTTTTTCAGCTTTCTTTTTCGCTTTTTTTGCAGCTTTTTTAATTTCTTTTTCAGACTGAGCCTCTGCTTTTTTTATCGCTTTTTTTACTTTGTTTTCTACTTTTTTAGCGTCTTTTTTTATTTTTTTCTCAGCGTTTTCTTTAATATTCTCGATTTCTTTGGCAAGTTTTTCTGCCATTTTTTCGATAGTTTTCTTAATTTTCTTATTTGTAGATTCCCCTTTAATTACAGCCGACAAAGCGATTTCTATTTCAGCCGATTTTTGTTTAGTTTCTGGTTTCATTTTATTAAATATTATGCTAATATTATTTTTATATTAAATTATGCTGCAATTAGAAAAAACAAAATACAAATTCCAAAAAATGTGTGTTAAGTTTTAGAAAGTTTAATTTTAATTACTTTTTCAATCTGTAAATTTGGAGGCTTAGAATAGCTTGATAATTAAGAAGAAAATCTAATATCGGTTTTTTAATTTACTTAATGGAATATAGAATATTCCCGTTTTTAGGATTGTTTTTCTATTTTTTGATTGAAGAGTAAAATTTGACTTAAATGATAGCAATTTAATTAAACAAGTTCAAAAACACTTTGGGCATATCAGTTTCAAAGCGCATTTCTTTTCCAGTTATGGGATGTTTAAAAGCTAATACCCATGCGTGCAAGCCAAGTCTTTTAATTGGATTGGTTTTGGCTCCATATTTTTCATCACCAATAACGGAATGACCCAGGTCTTGCATGTGAACTCTAATCTGGTTTTTGCGACCTGTTTCTAAATTAACTTTAAGTAGACTGTTGCTTTTGCTTGTTTTTAATGTTTCAAAATGAGTAATTGCTTTTTGTCCTATTTCAGAGTTCTGACTGGAATAAACTATTAAAGCTTTACTTTCTACCAAATATGACACTATAGTCCCTTCGGGTTTATCTATCTTGCCTTCAACTACAGCGAGGTATGTTCTTTCCAAAATATTTTCATTCCATGCCTCTTGAAGGGTTTTCTGTATTTTTTCGCTTTTTGCATACATCATTATTCCTGAGGTATCTTTGTCAAGACGATGTACAACAAAAATACGATTGCTAGGGTCTTGCTTTTTTAAATAGTCACTCAAAACGCTATATGCTGTATTTTCTTTTTGTTTTTCAGTTGCTATGGAAAGGACTCCAGCTTCCTTTTCAATAACAATTAGGTATTCGTCTTCGAAAATGATATTCAGTCCTCTTAACTTAAGTTGTTCTGGCTTTCTTTCCCATCGAACCTCCACCATTTGCCCAATTTTTAATAGGTGATTAAATTGGCTTGAGGCTTCCCCATCAACATAGAAATGTTTGTCTCGTAATAAAGTTTTTAAATCATGGCGACTTTTCTGAGGCATTTTGAGAATAATAAACTTTAAAAGTTCTTCCTCGGATTCTACTTTAAAACGCAAATCTGCAGTTTTCCCTTTTTTGGGTTGATGGAAAAGATGCCTTGGAGCTTTTGGTTGCCTCATTCTAGCTTTTTTTTATCAAAGGTAAGTTTAAAATGGCTTAATTAAAATGTAAACTAATACATATAGAAATACGGAATCACTATTGCATTGGAACAAAATAGGCTTATTTTTCTTTGATTAAAGCATTATCTTAATCAAATTAATTTTTTTACATTTCTTCCAAAATGCCTAAAATCACTTTTATCGCATTTTCGGCTGCCGGTTTTAAAAAGGTTTGAAAATCTAAATGAGCGGAGTTGTTTGCATTATCAGAGCAACTTCTAATGATTAAGAAAGGAATTTTGCTTTGATAACATATTTGTCCCAATGCAGCACCTTCCATTTCTACAGCCAAGGCTTGAAAGTTTTCATATAGCCAATTAGCCTTTTTTGGATTGTTTATAAAAGTGTCACCAGTTGCAATTATGCCTGTAAATACTTTAGGATTTCTATTTCCAACATCTAAAAACGAAATTTTCCTGACGCTAATTTTTGCTAAATTCAGCAAAACGGAATCTGTTTTGAAAAGTAATGGATTATCTTTTTGTCCTTTAATATTTCTTGTGGCTCGCACCTCATATTCGTTTGCCATATCTCTTGCATAATCATGGTGAAACACAGCTTCTGCTATCACCAGGTCTCCGGGATAAGAATTAGGATGCAGTCCACCAGCCACACCTGTAAACAACACACTTTTTATTTTAAATTTTTCTAATAATATTGTTGTTGCATAAGTAGCATTAACTTTTCCTATACCACTTTTCATAATAACTACAGATTGTCCTTTTAGATATCCTGTATAAAATTCCAAGTCTTTATATTTTATTAAATGCTTTTTTTCTAAAGCTTCAGTTAGAAGCCTAATTTCCTCGGGCATAGCACCTACAATTGCCACTCTCTGTGCAAAACAAAACACAGATGAGAATAAAAACCAAATTATAATAATAATTTTTTTCATATACATAAAGCCATGATTGATAATATATTAATGATAATTAGCGTAATAGAAACTTCTTTTCTCTTACCCATAAAAACTTTAAGAATAGTCCAGCTTAATAATCCAAAAATTATGCCTTGAGTAATACTAAAGGCAAATGGAATGAGCACCAAAGTTAGTAAACAGGGTATTGCAATAGACATATCGCTCCAATCAATTTTATTGATTGGAGCTAACATAAACGCCCCTACTAAGACTAAGGCCACTGAACTAGCTACGGATGGGATTAAACTCAATAATGGAGAAAGAAATAACAAGGGTAAGAACAAAAAAGCAGCTACAATTGCTACTATACCAGTTCGTCCACCTTGAGAAATTCCAACTGCGGATTCTATGTAAGCAGTGCCCGGACTGGAGCCCACAATGCCGGCAAAAAGAGTGGCAAATGCATCTGTAATAAGTGATTTTTTAAGATTCCTTGGCTCTCCTGCATTATCTTTTAAATCAGCGGACTC
>DAIQBE010000430.1:0-3701 GCA_036781325.1 Leadbetterella sp.
CAAAATAAAGATTATATTAGGTTTCTTTTCTTGTGAAAAAGTGCAGTGGTATGCTAAGAAGGAAGCTAAAAATATACCAATTCTGATTTTCATTTATATTAAACTACTAATTAATGTAAAATAACAAAGAAAAATACAAAGTACTGTCCTTGACAATCCTGATTAATAAACGTAAAATTTATTATTTTCGCAGAAATACTTGCACTCCTTTTTTATTAGCAGTAATAATATCGAGTAGGCGGTCCCCATTTATATCTTCAACAACTACGTGAAGCCCAACACCCGAATTGTCATCAATTTGGTGAGGAGTCCAAGTGGGAATTGCCCCAGCTTTAAATTCAAACCAATATAAAACCGCAGGTTCAAATTCTCCGGGATCTTTCCCGTTGTGTGCAAAATATCGCTTCCCAGTTACTAAATCTTTTTGTCCATCTCCATTTATATCCACTAAAGCTAAACCATGAGTTTGAGAGAACTGCTTGGTGATTTCATGTTTTTCCCATGTCTCTGGCATATCTTTTATTTTCTCATACCACCACATTCCATAATTATGTGCAGACGAACTAATTAAATCCTTTTTACCATCTTTGTTGACATCTAAGGCATACATCTGAGCACACTCTGCCCCTAAATTTGTGGCATGGAAAGCCCAATTAGGAGCCTTTAAGTCTTTTGGTGCTTCCCACCAACCTTCTCTTGTTACTATATCTAATCGCTTGTCATTATTCAAGTCTTCCAATCCTAAGCCATGGGTATATTTATGAGTTCCTTGATTCCCTTCGCTAACCACATAGCGTTCCCAATTAATCTCTCCTTTTTTTGAGGGTGATTTGAGCCAAATAACTTGCTTGGCTGTTGGATCATTTCCAACTAAATCCGGACGACCATCACCGTCAATATCTCCAAAATAGGGTGATTCATTTCCAAAAGATTTAATAATTGTTGTAGCTTTCCAATTCCCCGGTTTGTTTTTCGGGTTTTCATACCAAACTACTGATTCGCCAGGGGTGTCAACTCGAATAAAATCAATCCATCCGTCTTGATTTACATCCATACTAAAGTTTAAAAATGAATTGCTGTAACCACCATTTACAATAAATGAGTCCGATTTAGCAATTTGGTGAGGTGTCCATTTGGGTGCTTCAAACCAAAAGGCTCCAGCCATTATATCCTTTTTCCCATCACGGTTTACATCGCCCACTGCTACACCTTCTGAAAGAAATCGGCTGCTTAGTATTTGTTTTTCAAATTTAATCTCTTTGGATTTTTGAGAAAATGCAAAAATGCACAGCAATTGAAAGTAAACAATGACAATAAAATTTTTTTTCTTCATAATGATATTGAATTATTTGAAAATAAAAACATATAAATGTAGGAAATTTCCTTTAAAACAATATTTATACTTAAGGTAAATAAAATACATCAATCAAAGGTTTAGACACTGGGGAATTATCGGAATTAGTATCCATAATATCTCCCATATATTTCCACCACTTTTTCATAACTTCGTGGGCAGGCAAAGTACCCAATAATGAGGAATCTTCGATTTTTAGAATGGCGAAAAGCGAATAGCTTTCTTCGTCTAAAAAAATCGAGTAATCATTTATGCCCACACTTTTAAGAAGGTCTACTAACTCTGGCCATATCTCATCATGTCGTTTTTTATACGCTAACAATTGGCCTTTATGTAATTTCATTTTGAAAGCTACTCTTTCCATATTTCTATTGCTTTATTATAAAAAATTACCTCAACTTAATCACTTCACTTCCTGCCATAATAAAAGCTCCGGAACCGAAGTTTTGCCAACTATCTTTATCAGCAGGTTTAGGGTCGAAACCTATGTTTTGCACCCAGCCCACTTTTCCATTTTCTTGCTGACATTCCGCTATAGCTTTCCACGCTTTTAAAACAGCGGGTTTATATATTGCCTTATCTAAAAGTCCACTATTTACTCCCCATGCCAATGCAAACGTATGAAAACCGCTTCCGCTTACTTCGCCATGAGCAAAGTTTTCTGGCGCTAATAAACTGGTTCGCCATAAGCCATCTGCAGGCTGCAATTGTAAAATTTTTGCAGACATTTTTTTGAATAAATCTTCATAAAATGGACGATGTTTATAATTTTTTGGCATATCTTCTAACAATAGGGCTAATCCGGCTAAGACCCAACCATTTCCTCTGGACCAAAACACTTTTTTACCGCTAGGTTCTTTCAAATCTTTAACTGACCCTGTTGGCAAAAAGCGATTATCTCTATAAAACAGATTTTCTTCTTTATCGAAAAGTAAATTGTAACTTTCCAAATAATACTTATGCATTTCATCCAGATACTTCATGTCTTTTTTCATCACACCATATTTGGTCAAAAGCGGTGGAGCCATAAAAAGGGCGTCGCACCACCACCACAATATGACTTGCTCTTTATTGCCTTTGCCCACTTTCCAGTCTTGTGGCTCAAATAAATGTGCTTGAATAAATCTATCCGTCGGACCTAAATCCACTGCTTTTTCGCCTAATTGGGCAAGATGCAAATAGGCATTTGAAATCACTACATCGTCGGCATGAAATAGACGGTCGTAGGTTTTCCATTGGTTTCTCTTTCCCATATTGAGCATGACGTCATAATAAACTTGCTCCTTTGTAGCTTGATGAGCTTTCATTACTGCCGTGTAATACGCTCCGTTAGTCCAATCAGTTGGAGCTTTGGCTTGTATCGGATGAGCTTCTTGCCAGGCTAGAGCTTTAGCCATTGCAATTCTAATACTAGCATTTTGTGAGCTAGAAGTTATATTTTGATTCGTTTTACAAGAAGAAATAAAAATAATCGCAAAAAACAGAGCTGCTAAAAGTATACATTTTTTCATATTTATAGATTTGGTTTAAAGTACTAATTACAAATAATTATTTATTGGATTTTGGGTTTCAAAGGAGATTTTAACTGATTTTTATAGCTTTTTAAATAACTATTCCATTTGGAGGCATCTGTTATTTCTCCAGCTTTATCCCAAGCAGCACCCATATAATATACGAAAGGAACTCCTTTTTTATACATACTATGCGTTAAAATCTGGTCTTTTGTAATACTGGTGCCTGTTACCTTGCTAGTCAAAATAACTCCAACTCCAGTGGTTCCATCTGGCCCATGCTGTGGTTCCCAATATCCCGTCAAGCCCTCTTTCTCATCTAACATTATGCTACCTTCTTCTGGTCTTTTAATAATTCCAACCACAACTGGAAGTGAATCTACTCCATTAAAATCAAAATTAACTTCAATTTTGTTCATTTGTGAACCCGCATCAATTGTAATAGTCTTGGTAGAAGTTACATCCATTCCATCCACCTTCCAAGCATCATATTCTAAAACAAATGTGGTGCGAAGTGGCCCATTGTCCAAAATTTTATAACGATGATAATTCTTAGCATAGATGATTTCATTTTTAACAATTGGGGCAATATTGCCAGCCCCCAAAGTATGTCCCACATGGTAATAATCTAAACCATCTCCATTATCAACATGATATTTATCCAATTTATATCGAGTATCTATCACTAATTTATTGGTACGTTTCACCCACACATCCAAGCCGTAGGCGTCACCTTTAGTTCCTTCCAAAGCTTTTCCATAAGTTCTGAACCCAATTTTGTCATTCTCCCAAGCAAAATCATCCAGTCTTTCAGGCACAAAACGGGCAAAAGTTTT
>DAIQBE010000431.1:0-3693 GCA_036781325.1 Leadbetterella sp.
TAAATTCTTTCTGTTTTGTAGTTTGATTTTTGAAAGCCCCCCAAAACTGTTTGTTCTTTTTTTAAAGTTTTTAATTTGGTATTCATGTTGTAATCAAATGTAGAATTCGGAGTGGTAAGAGAAGTGTATCCAAATCTAAGAATATCTGTATTAAATTCAGGATTGGTACCTATGTAAGCATCATAAGTGGCTTCACCAAAATCTAAAAAATGTTCTTTTTTCGTTATTTGATCAATAATTCTTAAATTAATTAGGCCTTCTTTCCTTTCTTGAATTACTAAATGGTTTTTAAAAACTTCAAGCCCCTCTAAGTAAACTTCTTTTCTGTGAGGAATTTTTGTTTTCCAATTGTTTATATTATCAACTAAATTTTCGTTTACTTCCATCAATTGATAATTAACCGCGTTTTGATGATTTGTACGAATATAAAAGGTGTTTTTGTAATGCTCTATGTAATATTCCAGACCTTTTTTTCTAGGATAAATGATTTTGAAATTAGACAAAGGCTGATTAGCATCTAAAATTTGAAATTCAGTAGAAACCCCATTTTGACCTGAGTAAATCGCAATGTATTTTTTTGATTTCATTCTACCCAATCCCATGTAAAACTGGTTGTCTTTTTCTTGATATACTAACGCGTCAGTTTTGGAGTCTGTTCCAAGGATATGTCTAAAGACTTTGTCTCCTAAAAGCGTTTGCTGATCTCTAATAATATAAAAAATAGTTTTATTATCAGCTGCCCAAGCATAGCTTCCGCCTTCTGTTAAATCTATTTTATCGGTTAACAATTCCCCAGTTTTTAAATTTTTGAACTGCAAAATGTAGTTTCTTCTACTAATTGTATCGGTGCCAAAAGCTAAAATCTGCTCGTTATCTGAAACTTCAAAGCCCCCAATATTAAAGTAATTGTGTCCTTTTGCCATTTCATTTCCATTTAGAAGAATTTCTTCTTTTCCATCTAAACTTTTCTTTTTTCGGCAATAAATTGGATATTCCCCGCCCTCTACAAACTTAGTATAATAAAAATAATTCCCCTGTTTATATGGCACTGATTCGTCTTGTTCCTTTATTCTAGCTTTCATTTCTTCAAAAAGACTATTTTGAAAGTTTTTTACCGGACTCATTACTTTGGCTAAATAGTCATTTTCTTGCGTTAGATAATCAATTACTTCTTTATTTTCTCTTTCTTTTAGCCAATAATAATCGTCTACTCTTGTAAGATTGTGAATAATTAAGGGATGAGGTTTCTTAACTGCGATTGGTGCAGAAAGACCTTCCAGACTCATTTTTTGTGAAAATGCCATAGATACTATAAAAATTAGAAATAAAATTAAAGATGCTTTTTTCATTTGGAGAAAGATTGTTAACCACAAATAAAATAAAATATTCTATATTTATGGTTTAATTTTTAAAATTAGTTTTTTTAAATCTTAATCGTACAAAATCCTATTTAATTGACAAATTATAACCTTAATATCTTAAGATTTTATGATACAGCGTTTTGTTTATTCCCTCCTAATTTGTGGATTTTTGTTATTTCCTTCTTTTATTTCTAAAAATGATGATTTAGAGAACGTTTTTAAACAAATAAACGAAGATGTATTAAATAATGGCTTGGCGTATGAAAAGTTGGGAGAGGCCACTTCAACTATAGGTCATAGATTAACAGGAAGTGAAAACGGGAAAAAAGCAGAAGAATACGCATTGGCTTTTTACAAAAAATTTGGATACAACGACGCAAAATTTCTGCCTTTTGTGGTAGAATCGTGGAGTAGAGATAGTGTGAGTTTAAGTTTAGTGCCGGAAAAAAGTGATAATTTCGTAGATTATCAGGTGGTTGCATTAGCTCATTCCCCTGTTTCCTCTCATATCACTGCCAAAATTGTGGATTGTGCAGATGGCTTAGAAGATGATTTTGAAAAAGTCAAAGATCAAGTTAAAGGCAAAGTGGCTTTGTTTAACATTAACATCCAAAACGAATCAAATAAAGGTAAAAAGAACCTGCATAGGTCTGAAAAAACCGCTTTGGCAATACAATACGGTGCTGCTGGAGTAATAATTGCAAATTCGGTAGAAGGACAGGTTTTGCTGACAGGAACAGCTTCAGTAACTGGAGAATTAATACCGATTCCTGCTGTTTGTGTTTCAGTTGAATCGGGCAAAAGTATGCGGAAATGGATAAAAGACGAAAAAAACATTTTGGCTGTTATCGACATGCGAAATTTTAGCAGACCCATAAAAGCCAGAAATGTAATTGCTACTCATTTAGGTTCCTCTAAAAAATTGAAAGAAGAAAAAATTGTAATAGGCGGGCATTTAGATTCTTGGGATTTAGCTACTGGAGCCATGGACAATGGCATTGGTTCATTCACTGTTTTAGATGTAGCTAGAGTTTTTAAGAAATTAAAACTTAAAACCAAAAGAACTATTGAGTTTACCATGTTTATGGGTGAGGAACAAGGGCTTTTAGGATCCAGGGCAATGGTTAAAAATTATTTGGAATCTAACACTATCAATAATGTAAAATTGATGATGAACTTAGATATGGTAAACAATGCAATGGGATTTAACGCCATGGGAAGCGAAGGATTGAAACAAAAAATGGATGAAATCGGCGAGATTATTAAGAAGATAGATCCTATTTATCAAAATACCAATAGGAATTCAGCAGGCTTACATAGTGATCATCAGCCATTTATGTTACAAGGAGTACCTGTTTGCTCACCTTCTGGAAGTTTTCCAGTAAAAGCATATAATTGTTATCATGCCAATTGTGATAGATTTGACCTAATTAACAAAGATCAACTCAATAATAATGTTCGATTTACGGCAATGATGCTGTATGCTTTGGCAAATCTTGACGAACTTCCTGTTAAAAAACTGAATGATGAAGAAACTAAAGCATTTTTAATAAAACAGAACTTAAAAAACGAGCTAGTTATAGGAAAAGACTGGCGATGGGGTTTATAAATAAAAAACTATGTTATCCACCACATTTGGTGCCGCAGTTTATGGAGTAAGTGCGGCCTTAATTACAGTAGAAGTAAGCGTATTAAAAGGAGGTTTTGGTTTAAGTGTAGTAGGTTTACCTGATAATGCCGTCCGAGAAAGTTTACAAAGAATTGACGCAGCTCTAAAAAATGGGGGTTTTGATCTCTCCAGGTACAAAACTATTGTGAATTTAGCCCCTGCCGATATACGGAAAGAAGGGTCTTCTTATGATTTGCCAATAGCTTTATGCCTTCTTTCCTCTGGTGGAAATATACACTATGAAAAAGACTTAAAAGAATATGTGATTTTAGGAGAATTGGCCTTAGATGGCAAATTGAGGCCTATTAAAGGTGTTTTGCCAATTGCAATTGAGGCACGAGCCAATAAATGCAAAGGTTTTATTTTACCCAAAGAAAATGCGCTTGAGGCTTCTATTGTCAACAACCTTGACATTATTCCTGTAGAAACACTCAAAGAAGCCGTTGATTTTTTGACTGGAGAAATAGACATAAAGCCCCTAATAACCGACACGAGGGATATATTTTACCACACCATTAATGAATATGAAGCGGATTTTTCGCATGTACAAGGTCAGGAAAATATAAAGAGAGCTTTAGAAATTGCTGCGGCAGGTGGCCATAATGCTATCATGATTGGGCCTCCAGGGGCAGGTAAAACTATGTTAGCCAAAAGATTGCCTTC
>DAIQBE010000432.1:0-3686 GCA_036781325.1 Leadbetterella sp.
AAAAATCACCATTAAAATTGGTCATTCTTGCTGGTTCTTCTATTTCTTCTATTTCGTGAATATCATCGGTGATATGTTCATTTAAAGTATTTTCTATAGAATTGCTGGTTTCGGAGGGGTTAATCTCAGTATCTGCAATTGCCTCGTTTTGTGTTAGTTCTAACTCTTTGCTAGTAGATTCAATAGTTTGAGCAACTTCTTCTTTTTCAATAGAATTTGGAGTTTCCAATTCTTGTTTAGCCGTATCTGCTTGTGCTTCGGTTAATTCTACTGTCTCAATAAGGTTAACGACGGATCCTGTATTTTCAGAATCAGTGATTATATTAGAATGCTCCATACTGACATCTGTCATTTTTTGTTCTGTTAAATCCTCCTTAACTTGCATCGAGTCCATAGCATCAGGTAATAAATTTTCATCCAAAGTATTTTCTGTTGCTTTAACATTTGAAGTTAAATCAGTATTTTCCGAAACTAAGTTTTCGGCATTGACAGGTGAATCATCAATGTTGTTGGTCGGTTCTAAATTTTGATTTGTCATCAAGTTTATTTTTGTTCGAAACTAAATAGGACGCAAATTTAATATAAATACGTAAGAAAAAATATAAAGGTTGATATTTATGGATAAAAGTATAGTAGCTAGTTTAAGGAAATCCTATGTTTTAAACGAATTATTGGAACAAAATGTTTCTGAGAGTCCGATAAGTCAGTTCAAATTGTGGTTTAAAGATGCCTTAGAAAGTGAAATTATAGAACCTAATGCAATGGTTTTAAGCACAGTAAAAGATAACAAACCATCAGCACGCGTAGTGCTATTAAAAGGATTTGACGAATCGGGGTTTTCTTTTTTTACAAATTATAATAGTCATAAAGGAAAAGACATAAAGCAAAATCCCTTTGCTGCTTTGACATTTTTTTGGGATGTAATGGAGCGTCAAGTAAGAATAGAGGGTAAAATTGAAAAATTATCGGCTGCGGAATCTGACACTTATTTTTGGTCAAGACCAAGAGAAAGCCAAATAGGTGCTTGGGTAAGCGAACAAAGTGCTGTAATAGAAAGTCGGGGAGTATTAGATCAAAGCTTAGATTTTTATATTAAAAAATTTAATGACCTTGAAATAATTCCTCGCCCAGCTCATTGGGGAGGATTTTTGTTGCGACCAAGTGCTATTGAATTTTGGCAGGGGCGTCAAAGTAGGCTACATGATAGAATATTATATAGCTTTAGTTCGGGAATTTGGAAAATTTCTAGATTAAGTCCTTAATTTTATAATATATTTGTAGGGCTTGTAAGTTGTTTAAATTTGGGGCTAACAACACTTTTTTTGGTGGGTTTAAGCTTAGTTTTCCACTCAAATTTCTCTAAATTCATGTCAGTTTTTGCTATTTCCTTTGGAGGAATGAGGGTAGATTCTGGATTTCCTCTAAATGTAATTTGCTTAATTTTTTTGGACCCAAAATTAAATTGCATACTGCTACATTGCACCATATTTAGGCCTACAATTTTGTTTTTTTCGTCTAATGCAAAGTATAAGCTTTCCCCATTTCCTTGCACTTTAATAGTTTTTAAAACAGAGGCGTCATCAAAATAAGCGTCAATTTTTCTGCCTTTTATTTGGTTAAAATTATTAATAGTGTCCTTAGAAATAACAAAACCATTCTGAATCATTTTCAGTTGTTTTAGTTTGTTGTTTTTCAAAGTAATAATTATTGAATCCGCCTCCAGTTGATTGTCTAAGTTCCAAATAATTGGCTGGGTATAAAAGTAAATTATGGAGTCTTTAATATTATAGATTAAAGAATCACAAACGCTTTGAAAATCTTTTCGAAAAACCTTGACTTTCCCATCTGCTACAATTTTTAAAATATCTTTTTTCTTGTTTTTTTCAGCAGTTATTTTAGATTTATTTTCATTTTCACTTTTTTCTATTTGCGGTAGTTCATTTTTCTTGTTTATTGCATTTTTACTTTTTTTATCTACTTTTTTAGTATCAGCTATTGTTTTGGTTTTAACAGTTGTTTTCAAAGAATCGGTTTTTAATAAAATAGTTTTTGAAGAATCATTTTTTACCTCTGGTCTTTTAAAAGTATCCAGCGTGGCGGCTTGAACAATTGAACTATCTGTACTAATTATGGGCTTTTTTATTAATTCCGTTTTGGAGGAATCTATGCTGTTGGAGACTTTTTCATAGACCCAAAGCGTGTCAGAGGCCAAATATAAGGTATCTTTATTCGCTATTCTTTCCGTTACGGTTTCCCCCATTATTTTTGTTAAACCTAGGTTTCCAATTCGTTGGCCTTTGTTTCCTATTACTTTTAAACTATCAGAAAAAGAAATGAAAACAACATTGCCAATAGCCAAACCAGATTCTGAAATATTATCAAAATTTAAAGTGTCAGCTTCTAAAGAATAGGATATATTTGCCACTTTTGCTCTTCCTTGAAATGCTGAAACCTTTGTTTTAATATTGTATTTGCCTTTGTAGGCCGATAAATCTCCATCTTTGCTTTTTATAGTAGTAAAAGATTTGAAAATGGCTTCTTTTGTATAGGTATTGTAATCGAGCGAATCAGTACATAGTACATAGGCAGGATTCAGGATTTCAACATCTCCAATATATCTAAAATACTTTGTTTTGGTATTGTAATATCCTTGATTACTGCTAAGCTTGCTAGAATCTTGGTTTATTGTGCCATACACAGGATAATAGGCCTGGTCGCGATTTAAATCATAGGTTAATTTTGTGGTTTTTAAAGTGACTTTTTTGTCTCTTAAAATTACAGATTTTCCAAATACATTTGCAATTCTTGTATTGCCGTCATACAATAAAGTGTCTCCAACAATAGTAAGTGTGTCTCCTTGATTAATTACTATTTTTCCATAAGCCTGAATAAAATTGGAGGAGAGATCGTGAATTGCTTTTTGGCAACCTAATAAAACTCCGCGGTGTCTGAAAATTACATTGCCTAAAAATGTTTGTGTTCGAGTCAGGCTATTTTCACCAATTAGGCTGTCTGCCCGAATCAGTTCTATTTTTGATTTTGGACTATTATCGGCGATTGGATTTAAGGGTTTTTGGCTAAAAACATCGTAATTTATGCCCAAAAATGGCAAAATTACTAGCCCTGTTTTTAGAATTTTTTTGACGTAAACAATCAAAGTATTACCATTCATACGGCAAATTTAACGTATTTTTGTTAAACATTATTTTGAATTCTTAAATGCTGAATGATTTTTTAAGCTATATTAACAAGCAGAAGCTTTGTACACCCACCGATTCTGTTTTGGTGGCTGTAAGTGGAGGCAAAGATTCTATGGCACTTTTGCATTTATTTCAAACTGCAAAATTTACTATAAAAGTAGCTCATTGTAACTTTCAATTAAGAGCCAAAGAATCAGACCTAGATGAAGAGTTTGTGAAGCAGTATTGCCTTGAAAACAAGGTGGATTGTTTCATAAAAAAGTTTGAAACAAAAGAATATGCCCAATCTCACAAAGTGTCCATTGAGATGGCGGCTCGGGACTTAAGATATTCGTGGTTTAGAGACTTGTCTTTAGTGCAAAATTGTACATTTATTGCCACAGGACATCATTTAAATGATACCATTGAAACTTTATTTTTGAATTTTACCAAAGGGCTCGGGCCAAATGGTTTAAAAAGTATTCCTTTTAAAAGTGATAACATTAT
>DAIQBE010000433.1:0-3675 GCA_036781325.1 Leadbetterella sp.
ATAGATCTTGAAAAAACCTTTCAGGCCTTTTCTGAAATATCATATAAAAGTGTAGATAAAATTAAACAAATTTTTAGAGAGACTGAAATTTTTAAAAAATATGAGACAGGTCTTTTCGATGATGATGAATTTAGAGAAGTTATACGTCAGTCTTTGGGCTATCCATTGAATGACAATGAAATTGATCAGGCTTGGAACGCTCTTTTACTCGATGTACCTAAAGAAAGAATAGATTTTTTGGAAAAACTTAGGCTTCAAATTCCAATTTATTTGTTGAGTAATACAAATTCTATCCATATTCTTGCTTGCAAAAACTATTTCAGAAAAAACTACGGATATTCTAATTTTTTAACTTTGTTTAAAAAAACCTATTTATCTTATGAAATGGGTCTTTGGAAACCAGATTATACTATTTACGATGCCATTTTAAGAGATTTACAATTAGAACCAGAGGAAGTCTTGTTTTTAGATGACAATGCAGATAATGTTTCTGCGGCTTCAGATTTAGGAATAAGGACTATTAAAATTAATCCACCGGAGTGTTTTACTGAAATTTTGGAAAAAATATATTTAGATGTTTAAAAAACCCTACCTGCATATTCTGTTATTTTTTGTAACATTAATTACTACAACTCTTTCTGGTGCAGAGTGGATATTCGGAAAATCATTCTATTTTCATCATGATACAATGGGATGGAATGAGTTTATCCGAGGTTTTTTATTTTCAATTCCTTTTTTATGTTTCCTTACTTTTCATGAATTTGGACATTATTTCATGGCTAGAATAAAAAAAATTGATGTTTCACTTCCTTTTTATATTCCAGCTTGGTTTGTGATTTTTACATCTATTGGAACTTTTGGGGCATTTATCAAAATAAAAGATCGGATTAAAACACGTGAAGATTATTTTGATATAGGAATAGCTGGTCCCATAGCAGGATTTATTATCGCATTTCTTGTTTTATCTTATGGTTTATATAATTTACCTACAGCAGATTATGTTTATATGATTCATCCCGAGTATCTAAAATATAATGGAGACTATAGGTTATATTTAGATAGTGCAAATAATCAAGGAGAAGCTTTAACTCTCGGAAAAAGTTTGATTTTTAGTTTTTTAGAGAAAAATTTGGCAAATCCTGCTCATATTCCTCACCCTTTCGAAATGACGCATTATCCTTTAATAGTGGCTGGTTTTTTAGGCTTATTGTTTACTGCAATAAATCTTTTGCCAATTGGCCAGCTCGATGGGGGACATATACTCTATGCGTTGATTGGTAAAAAAGCATTTGATATAGTATCTCCTTTAATGTTAGTGGTTTTTGTTGCGTATTCTGGTTTAGGAGTATTTAAAGTTTCAGAATTCCAATTTACTTATGAGGAAACTTCTGGAATGCTACTTTTGAATTTTGTATTATTTGTTTATTTCAATTATCTCTGTTTTTCTAGAATTTTCACCAATAAATTAAATAATTTTATTCTTGCATTAGGAGTCATATTTATTCAACTACTTTTTTCTGAGTTTTTACCAGAGTTTATTGGATATTCTGGTTTTTTGGCTTTTGGCTTTTTAATAGGGAGATTTTTAGGTGTTTATCATCCGGAAACTGAAGATATTAAACCATTAGGTAAATGGAGAACTTTTTTTGGGTGGGTTGCAATATTAATTTTTATTTTATGTTTTTCCCCTAATCCAATTAATTAATATGAATACTATTTTTAGATTTTTATTCTTTCTTTTTGGCTGGAAAGTTATTGGAAATATACCTAGAGAAATAAAAAAAGGAGTGTTTGCAGTGTGTCCCCACAACAAGTGGCAGGATTTTGTAATTGGTATTGCAGTTAGGGCCGCTATGGGCTTAAAGATTGGATATATTGGGAAATCTCAATTGTTCAAGCCACCTTTTGGCTTTTTCTTTAGATGGTTAGGTGGTACACCAGCCTATCGAACAGAAAACAATAATATGGTAGATAGCTATGTAAAAGCTGTAAAAAGTTCATCAGATATGCTATTTGCTTTAGCACCTGAGGGCACTCGAAAAAATGTACAAAAACTTAGAACTGGATTCTATTTTATGGCTACAGGGGCAAATATTCCAATCATAATGGTTGGATTTGATTTGCCAAAAAAAAATGTCATAATAGCCGATCCATTTATGCCTTCTGGCGATTTTAAAGAAGATATGAAAAAGTATTTTGTTCCATTTTTTGAAAAAATTGGTGGCTTTCAAAAAGATTGGATAGCTAATTATAAAAATGATATTTTTTAATTTTTAAAATGAAAAAACAAACCAAATTAATAAAAATTCAAACAGAAAGATCTCAATTTAGAGAACACTCTACTCCTTTATATTTGACTAGTAGTTTCTGTTTCGAGGATGCCCAAATGGGTAAGGATTTGTTTGATAATACATTAGAAGGAAATATTTACTCAAGATTTTCTAATCCTACAGTACAAGAATTTGTGGATAAAGTATGTATGCTAGAAGATTGTGAAGATGGTATTGCAACTGCCACAGGTATGGCAGCCGTATTTGCGGGTTTTGCATCAATTTTAGAAACTGGAGATCATATTATTTCTTCAAAAGCTTTGTTTGGTTCTGCACACCAAATTATTACCCAAATTTTACCTAAATGGGGAATATCTCATACCTATATTAATGCCAATGAACCTATAGAAGTTTGGGAAGCCGCCATATTGCCAAATACCAAAATGATTTATTTAGAAACTCCATCAAATCCAGGTTTAGAGCTCGTGGATTTACAGATGGTTGGTGATTTGACAAAAAAACATAATTTAATTTATTGTGTAGATAATTGCTTTGCAACTCCAATACTACAAATTCCTGCAGAATATGGAGCTAATTTAATTATTCATTCTGCCACTAAGTTTATGGATGGCCAAGGTCGTGTGCTGGGTGGAGTAATTGTTGGAACTAAAGAATTGATTGAGAAAGTTCGTTTTTTTTGTAGGCAAACCGGACCATCCATGTCTCCATTTAATGCTTGGATATTGACCAAAAGCCTTGAAACTTTAGCTTTAAGAGTTTTAAAACATTGTGAAAATGCAGAAAAGCTGGCAAAAGCAATTGAGAAATTAGAGGGTGTAAAATCAGTGAACTATCCATTTCTACCATCGCATCCTCAATTTGAGCTTGCAAAAAAACAAATGTTGGCTGGTGGAGCATTGATTACATTTGAACTAGAAGGTGGATTTGATAGGGTGATTCAATTTTCAAAGCTTTTAACAATAGCCTCCTTAACTTCAAACCTTGGTGATAGTAGAACTACTGTTACCAATCCTAATACTACTACCCATTCAAAAGTTTCAAAAGAAGATAAACAACTTTTAGGAATTTTTGAAGGGTCAATGAGGGTGTCAGTAGGTTTAGAAGATATAGATGATCTTATTGAAGATTTTTCACAAGCAATATTAGGTTCAAATTAGAAGTATAAAGTAACTTGAATATATACTAATTTTATTATAAGATAACTAGAGTAATTACTAAACTTTTAGAATTCCCAAATAAAACCGATAGTTGGTGTCACTAAAGCTGAAGCATCTCTTAAAATAACAGGAATGCCATTAGATGCATCTGGATTTAATGGTTTGTTATCTGTGGTTTCAAAGATTGCATCAGTTTTTGATCTTTTTAGAGAAAACTCAGGAATAGT
>DAIQBE010000434.1:0-3674 GCA_036781325.1 Leadbetterella sp.
AAAACAAGATGTTGATAATAGTAGGAAAAAGTAAAGTAGTAATTTATTTTTCATGAGAATGTTTTGGTTTTGTGATATGTCCTAAACTTGCACTCAACCTTGGTGTTTGTGCAGTGCTGGTCTATTAAAACTCCATCCTGTCCACATGGGCAAACGTAAAATAAAAACTCATACTTCATTTAGTCTTTGGTTTCTTTTTTACATAAAATTCCGGATGGCCGCATTGCCACATCACAAAAGCATATTGGTCAGCAAAATTGGCAAAAGTGACTTCTCTATCTTCAGTAAAATGTCCGTTATCGTAGTTTACTTTCATCAAAACGGGCTTACCGGATGAGGAAGCATTTTGAATTGCAGCCGCAAATTTGCCTGGCTGCCATGCCACCACACGGGGGTCTGTCCAACCAGCTACGCTTATAACGGCAGGATATTTAACGCCTTTTTTGACGTGCTGCATTCCATCCATTTCGTATAAGGCTTTACATTCAATACTGTCTTTTACAGTACCAAATTCAGGGATATTGACAGGTCCATTTGAAGAAAACTCCAATCGCAGCGCATTGGCACATCCAACATTACAAATAGCGGCTGCAAACAAATCGGGTCTTTCTGTAATGGCTCTTGAAATTAAAATACCGCCTGCACTTGTTCCTGTACCCCCTAATTTAGAAGAAGTCGTGAAGCCTTCTGCAATAAGGTATTCAGCACAGCTGATAAAATCTTTCCATGTATTGGGTTTGGTAGTTTTATAGCCTGCCTTGTACCAGTCTTGACCTTTTTCACTTCCACCGCGTACATGAGGAATAGCAATGACAACACCTTTTACAGCTAAGGAATTTAATCTTGTGCTAAAATAGGGTGACATACTGCTGCCATATGCCCCATAACTATCCATAAAACAAACATTTGATCCGTCTTTTTTTGTTCCTTTTTTATAGATAATCGAAAGCGGCACCATCACACCATCATGCCCTTTTACTTCCACCTCTTCTACTACCAGATTTTTATATTCATCAGGATATACAGGCGGCTGATTATATGGGCTGGGTGAAAACGTATCGGTTTCAGCATTGTACAATAGTTCGGTGAAAGGTTTGTTCCAAGAGGTAATGCTTACCAAATACTCATTGGTTTTTGTATCCATGCAGCTGGCATATGCCGAGCCAGTAAAGGGTAATTTGATTTCTGTTGTTAGTTCAGTTGTCAAATTGTATTTAAAAAAATGATTGTTGATGCCATCGCTATAACTCAACAACAAATAATCTTTGCATCTGGAAAACGATTCAAGAGTCATGGATTTTTCAGGGGCGATGACTTTGGCAGTTGCCCAATTGGGGTTTTTTAAATCGGTCGAAATCAGTTTATAATTCTTTGCACCATTATGTGTGATAGCAAATACTTTGTCACCAAGTATATCAAAACTACGTACTAGTTTATCCGCAGGTGTGCATAACGTTTTCCATTGTATCTTACCTGAATTGAATTGAGCGAAAGGAGCATAGAAAGATTTTATTTCGTTTTGCACTGTTCCTTCATAGGCAAATATATATTCTTTTGAGTCTTTCGACAAAAAAGCGGCGGGATACGATTTGGATTCAATGTTTAAAGCAGGATAACTTTCATTGCTGAAAAAATCAATATCCAATTTAGTATCAGTACCCAGTGAATGTAATTTGGTTTTAGGATTTAAACGAGCGGTGGGGTCGGTATTATCTGCCGATTTTATCCATATATAACTAAAAGCTTTATTGTCAAATGTCCAGCCAATAAGTCCTGCCGTGGCGTTAATAACATCGGGCAAAAATTGCTTGGTATCCACGTTCATCACCTGTATGGTCTGAACTTCCGCTCCATTTTCAGCATATCCTATGAGTAATTTTTTACCATCGTAACTTGGAGATAGACTTTGGACAGATAATGTTTTGCCTTCCATAAAAGTTAAAGGGTCAAATAGCAATTGTTCTGACGCGTTCATATTTTCTCGGAAATAGACTTTACTTACTTTTTCAGTGGGCATTCTCTTTTGATAAAAAATTCTGCCCCCTTCTTTAATCGGATAGTAAATAACAGGTGGTTGTTGTTTGTCCAATTTTCTCCATTCAGCGATCAATTCATCTCTACCTGCAATGGTAGACATTGTCTTATTTGTTAAATCAGCCTGGGCTTTAAACCACGAAATCGTGTTGGGATCTTTTAAATCTTCCAGCCACCGATAAGGATCTTTGTAGGTGACACCCCAGTAGGTGTCGCTTGACTCCACTGTTTTTGTTGCAGGATATTGCCTTTGTGCAAATACAGTTGAACTAAAAAGAACAACAAGAAGAGAATTGATTACTTTTTTCATTTAATTATTTATGTTTAAGTAATAAGGACTACGTTTAGTATTTCTAAATATAAAACATTTGACTCAGATTGTTAATTTTCTACCGATATTTCGTTGTTCATTTTTTCTATGTGGCTTATCTCGTTTGCTTTCACTTTGCTACCAATGGTGTAATAAAAATTGCCCACTGCAATGAAATCTTTAATACTCCGTCAAATGACCAAATTGTTAGGGCCCTATTCCTGCTAACGTTTGTGTTTTTTCAGTGGTGAGCTTTCCAAGCCGCCTCTGTTAGCATGGGCAAACGTTGAAGGAAGATAACACTTTGAACTTACACGTCACCCCACCATTACGCAAACATTTTGTTAACATCAGTTTTTCTTTTGTCCATCAGTTTGTCTCTGTATATTTTTTAAAGTTGTCCAAGATTGCTTGCCAGCCGTTTTTCTGTAATTCAAATGAATTTTCTGTTTCAGGGTCAAATGTTACAGTTACTTCTGTTTGTCTGTTTGTTTCTTTAAACGCAATTGTTGCAAGTCTACCGTCAAACTCATAAGTAAAATTTTCGCCTTGATTAACTTCTTTGTAAACTGCGTCAAAGTCAAAACCAAAACTTCCGTCTTTTGCTTCCATTCTTGCTACATATCGTCCACCTACTTTCACGTCATTTGTTGCAGTCGGACAGTGCCAACTTGGGTCGGCAAAATTCCATTTAGTAATGTGTTCGGGTTGTGTATAATAGTCCCAAACTTTTTGCTTCTCAACTGTAACTGTAGCTTTAATTGTTATTCTTTCCTGTATCATATTTTATTGTTGGCTTGGGTTAGTAAACATTATTTCCCATTGATGTCCGTCAAGATCGGCAAAACAGTCGTAATACATCCAGCCATGGTCTGCACTTTCTCTGTAGCGTGTAGCACCATTTTCAAGTGCAAGTTTTACAATTTCGTCAACCTGTTCTCTGCTGTCCACTTCAATTGCTGTCAAAACCTGTGTTGTTGTTCCGTCTGCGATTTGTCTGTTTGTAAATGTGCTGAACATTTCCTGAGTTATAAGCATTGAATATATCAGTCCTTCATTGAGAATTAAACATAATGCTCTGTCGTCTGAAAAGTTTTCGTTGAACGAAAAACCGAGTTTTGTCCAAAAGTTCCTTGTTCTTTTGAGGTCTTTTATTGGAAGATTTACGAAGATTGATTTTACTTTCATTTTGTTTTGATACATGTCGTTATAAAATTGGTGCCAACATTTGTATACCCGCAACTCCAAACTACCTAATGCGTATGTATCGCACTTGTAGGATCTTAAATATTATTGGAAACTTTAGAATAATATTCAAATATATTAAAAT
>DAIQBE010000435.1:0-3646 GCA_036781325.1 Leadbetterella sp.
GGCTTGAGAAAAGAAAAGGAAAAGGAATATTATGATAATTGATTTCGCAGTTTTAGGAATCATATTTTTTAGTTTTAAGAATTTTGCTTTAACAGATTAGGTTTTTTATAAAATCGGTTGATATCTTATTGTTGTTTTCGGTGTCAAATTAATAATTTTTAAACTTATTTTGAGCTCTTTTCTAATCTGTTAAAGTTGAAGAGATTATGAGCGGTAAAATAATTGTTAATCAGATTAAATTTTCTCTCAGCAAATCCTTCATATAACAATTAACTTCCCATTGACTTGTAATGGCTGAATTATCTCCAAGATTTGTCCACATATATGGAGGTGGTCCAAACTCGGTTGTTATAGTTAAAAACTTAGCATGAATTGATTTTTGATAGTTAAATATCCTTTTCCAAATTCCCATAAAAAAATTAACGGGTTCGCTCCATGCTTCAAGTCTTGGGTCAGGAATTTGTGGACCTTCGGGATAACCAACTCTTGCGTGAACGTGGCGAGTTCTTATGATGGCTTCCTCCAAAATTGCTGTTGAGTTTTCGAGCCAACTTTCTGTTACACAAACCCAATGAGAAAAATCTGCCGTAATTTTCATTTTTGGACGTAGTTTAAATAAATCCATTGCATTATAAGGACTGTATCCAATATTTCCTCGGTGAGTTTCGTGGGCTATAATGATGTTATTTTTTATTGAAAATTCTTCAACTGTATCAATAACTTTCAATTGGTCGTCAAACGAAAAATAATCTTTTCCAGAGTGCGAATTGATTAAAAGTGGATTGCATTCCATTGAAACTGACAAATAATATTCAAGTGATTTACAAAATTCTTTTATCGTATTTCCTTTGGCTTGGTGTTGATGGCTAACAATAACTAATTGATATTCAGCCAAGAGTCCAATAAGTTTTTTCCTCTCATTTACGTCTTCAGGCATCCAAGTATCAATTCCATCATAACCAGATTCTTTTATTTTTATAAAAAAATCTTCCAATGGCAAATCGGTGCTTCCCCATTGAGGACAAAGTGTTAATAATTTCATTGAATTATTTTGAATAAATTAATGGGTTTTGAGCTTCGTCATTCAGTAAATCTCCAATCTTTAGTTTAGCCACTTGTTCATCAGTCAGAATATTTTTTATCCCGTTGAAGGTTGCACCATCGGGCATATACGCACAAGTCATGGCACGGCGGAAACCGTTGGTCATGTTTGCACCCGCTCCGTGAATAGTTAATCCATTATGAAACGAACAACTTCCAGCCTTCATAGGCACTGCCACCGAAGCCGCTTGTGCAAATTGTGGGTAAAAATCAAAAACGGCATCCATGTTTTTACCGATTCCAGGATTATCGAAACTTGTAGTTTTGTATGAGCCAGGAATGAAATATAAACAACCGTTTTCCATCGTAGCATCATCCAAAGCTACCCAAATTGACATGGCTCTTCTATCACTAAAAGACCAGAAAGGGGTATCTAAGTGCCATGAAGTTGGGTTGGCCCAAGGGCGTTTTATCAGAGCTTGATCGTGCCAAATTCGTGTACCATTCCATCCTGCCAATTCAGCGACCATTTTACCAATTTTCTCGTCGAGCATTATTTGTTTTACCTTTTCATTGGTTTGCCAAAGATTAAGCATCTGGTCAAATACTTTACCATAATAATCACTGTCATTATTGATGCCATCATCTTCGCCAACTTTACTATCCATATTGGCAAATTTTCTGCCGTTTCGTTGCTGTATTGCCTCCGTTACTGCATTTCGCCAGAAAGTAAGTTCGTTTTCATTTAAAAAATTTTCAATTAATAGATATCCATTATCTTGGTATGATTGTATTTGCTGTTTTGTAATTAAGTTTTTCATTTTTGAGTAAAAAAATTTGGTAAAAGAACTAAATTTATGTTAGACTTCCTTCGACTAAGTTTTATAAATAAAGCACTGTCGCAAAGGATAAACTTTTTAGAAAACTACTTTTCACGCCTAGGAGGGCCTCGATTTTATCATCGCTTATTGTGCCAGAAAGTTTTCTCTGGGCAAATGTCTGCACACGAAAAAGAATTACTATCAAAATTCACTTGATTAAGGTTTTGATGCATTGAATCAGTGATTATTGTTTCATACTCTTGGTTTTATTAATGCTGCTTTTGTTTAAAAAAAATTAATAAATTAAATATCAACTTGTATAAATTAAGAGTATTTTATTATGAATAAAAAGCTATATTTGCTTAATATTAAATAATTATACAAAATAATTGTATTTTTATTGGAAATAAAATGACTATTTTGATATTTGCTTTGCATTTTTTGATATGAAGATTTTTAGGAAATATTTTAATCTTTCAGGTATTGAATTTGATGAGAACTTAGGTATAAATATTCTAAATTTGGGTCATAATATTCATCCGATGAATATACCATATCCAGATTTGAGACACCCTGATAGCTATTATTTTGATTGGGAGATAGGCAGGAGTTTGAAAGAATTTCAAATCATTTATATATCGAAAGGCGAGGGATATTTTGAAGCAAGCGGCTTGCCGCCGCAACTAATTGAAGGTGGAACTATCATTTTGTTATACCCAGGCGTTTGGCATCGGTATCGTCCAAAAGAAAGCACAGGCTGGGAGGAATATTGGGTTGGATTTTCGGGAACTTATGCTCGTTATTTGCTCGAACAAGAGTGTTTTAGTCCACAAAATCCAATTATAAAAGTTGGTTTTGATAATGAATTTTTGGCTACATTTTCAAGATTGATCGAAAATGTGGAAGCAAAGGAAGATAGCTATCGTAAGTTGTCATCCTTTCATCTGATACATTTATTGGGAATTGTGTATTCATCTGCCTTATTATCGAATCAAAAACTTTCTAAAAAGGAAGAATTAATTAATGAAATGAGAGATGAAATTCATAAACGATGGAACTCAAATATTGATTTTGAAAACCTTTCGGCACAATTCAACGTGAGTTATGTTTGGTTTAGAAAAACTTTCAAAGAGGTTTTAGGTACTGCCCCAAATCAATATCATTTGATGTTGAAAATACGAAAAGCGGACCAATTAATTCAAGAAACGAATTTATCGTTATCAGAAATCGCCTTTCAATCTGGGTTTGAATCGGAGTTTTATTTTTCAAGAATTTTTAAACAAAAGATGGGTTATAATTCATCGGAAGTTCGTAAAAGGCAGAAATTATAAAGTTCATCCGTGAAGAAAAATTCAACTCTTGTTGTGGGTTACTGATAGTTCAGGATGATTTTTAAAATATAAGCAATTCATAATGTAGAGGTTACAATTATATTTTAACAGAACGTAAATTGAATTTTTTAGCTTTGGAGTACTTCTGAAGTTCCTAAAATGAATATTGTTTTCATTTAATCAAGGGTTACAACCCACCCGACTTATGGGAACTTGAAAAACTATAGTATCATATTCTTTACAAAACAAGAAAATAAACTTTCTTGTACTTTTTGAATAAAAATGGTTGCCATATGCATTCTATTTAGCACAAAAATTTATTTCGTAGAGTCCCTTTAGGAGACGCTGCTAGGACATCTTTCGTCTGTTCAGAGTCTCCCGCTAGGGTACTCAAAACAGACTCATGAACTGAACCAGCAATGAACAAAATACACTACTTTTACTCGGCAGAAT
>DAIQBE010000436.1:0-3638 GCA_036781325.1 Leadbetterella sp.
AATATTGTACCTAAGTTTGGCTAAATCAAATGAAGAATAAAATTGGAATGAATCTATTGCTTTGGGGATCAGAAATTGACGAACGTCTTTTTCCTGTATTGGAGCAAATAAAAGAAATTGGGTTTGAAGGAGTAGAGATTCCAATATTTAACACCAATCCTGAGTCTTGGTATAATTGGAGAATTAAATTGGATGAATTAGGTTTAGAAAGAATTGCCGTAACTATAAATGGTGCAGGTGAAAGTTTTATAAGCGCTGACCCGAAAGAAAGAAAATTTGCCTTAGAAAGAAACAAACTAGCATTAGACTGTGCTTTGGTATTAGGTTCAGATCTATTAACTGGTCCATTTCATTCGGCTTTGGGGGTTTTTACGGGCCTAAAAGCTTCAGAAAAAGAAAAAATTTGGGCCAAAGAAGGGCTTTGGGAATTGGCTGAGTATGCGGATAGTTTAGGAATTACGCTAGGATTGGAATATTTAAATAGATTTGAAAGTTATTTAGTTTCCTGTACGGATGAACTATTGGATTTAGTTAATTACATAAATCACCCCGCTTGCAAAATAATGTTTGATACTTTTCATGCTAATATTGAGGAAACAAGTATGACGGAGGCCATCAAAAAAATAGGCGAAAAATTAGTTCACGTACAATTGTCAGAAAATAATAGAGGAACTTTAGGACAAGGAAGGGTGGAAATTCAAGAAGTTTTAGACGCATTAAAATCAATTGAATATAAAGGAATGCTGAGTATTGAAGCATTTAGTGAAAAATTACCAGCTGCAAATATTTGGAGAAAAATGTTTGATTCAGAAGAACAATTGATGAAAGACAGTTACAATTATTTAAAAAATAAAATAAAATGAGCAAACAAATTAATATTGCAATTGTAGGTTTAGGCTTTGGAGCCGAATTTATACCGATTTATCAACTGCATCCAAACGCAAATATGTATGCTATTTGCCAAAGAAATGAAGAAAATTTGAACAAAATAGGCAATACCTTCGGAATCGAAAAACGGTATACTGATTTTGAAGAGTTGTTAAATGATCCCAAAATTGATGCGGTACATATCAATTCACCAATTCCTAATCATGCAGAACAAACACTAAAGGCTTTATATGCGGGCAAACATGTGGCTTGTACAGTTCCTATGGCCACCAGTGTAGAAGATTGCATGAAAATTGTGAAAGCAACACAAGAAACAGGCAAAAAATACATGATGATGGAAACTGTTGTATATGCCAGAGAATTTTTGTTTGTTAAAGAAATGTACGAAAAAGGGGAATTAGGTAAAGTCCAATTTCTGAAAGCATCCCATCAACAAGATATGGAAGGATGGCCTGATTACTGGCCTGGATTACCTCCTATGCATTATGCTACCCATTGTGTAGGCCCTGTTGCAGGACTTTTGAAATTGGAGGCAGAATATGTTTCTTGCTTTGGTTCGGGAACAATTTCAGAAGAATTAATTAAAATCCACAATTCACCTTTTGCTGTAGAATCAGCACATATAAAATTCAAAAACAGTGACTTAAGTGCTTACGTCTACCGTTCATTATTTGATGTAGCACGTCAATATCGGGAGAGTTTTGAGGTGTATGGTTCAAAAAAATCCTTCGAATGGGCATTAATTGAAGGTGAACCTAATGTGATTCATACGGCAAAAAAACCTGAGCCAGAAATACCTGAAAAAGTTGAAACCCCAGATTATGCGCATCTTTTGCCAGAACAAATTCGATCTTTTACTGGTAAAGGAGTGTATGACCATGATGAAAATACGCATTTAAGTTTTGCCCAAGGTGGTGGGCATGGAGGCTCTCATCCACACTTGGTGCATGAATTTCTCAGTGCTTTAATCGAAGATCGTGATCCATTTCCAAATGCTGCTCAATCCGCAAATTGGACCTCTGTAGGTATTTTGGCTCATGAGTCTGCCTTGCAAGGTGGAGAATTGATAAAAGTTCCAGATTTTTTTAAAGTTTAAATTAATGCTTCAATATTATATTATGAAAAAACTATTTTTTTTATTCGCAGTTATTTCCTTTTATTCTTCCTACTCTCAAAGTAGTCGAAGATTGGAGGTATTATTTTTAGGTGATAAAGGACATCACAAACCCATAGAGCGGGTTCCATCCTTAATGGCCTCATTAGGGCCAAAAGGAATAAATGTTACGTATACAGATGATTTAGAAGATCTTAATACGAAGAACCTAAATAAGTATGACGCTTTGATGATTTACGCAAATTGGGACGAAATTAGTCCTTCTCAAGAAAAAGCATTACTCGATTTCGTTGCTTCAGGAAAAGGTTTTTTACCTATTCATTGTGCTTCGTATTGCTTTCGTAATTCTGCAGAATACATAAAATTGGTCGGAGGACAGTTTTGGCGACATACTATGGATTCTATTTCTACCCAAACAATTCAACCCAATCACCCGATTATGCAGGGTTTAAAACCTTTTACTGTCTTTGACGAAACTTATTTACATTCAAAATTAGAAGAGGATAATTCAATTCTAGCAACAAGAGAAATAAAAGCAGACCAATTCAAAGACAAACCAAATACAAAATCTGAGCCTTATACTTGGACAAGAAAATACGGAAAAGGCAAGGTCTTTTACACTGCCCTTGGCCATGATGAACGAACATGGTTGAATGAAAATTTTCAAGAATTACTATTTAAAGCAATTTTATGGTCCGTAAACGATGAAGCTTTAAACGCATTTAATGCCCGTAATCCTCAGCCTTTCAGTTATCGAGAAGCAAAATTACCAAATTATGAACAACGTCCTGGTCCGCAAATGCAACAATTGCCTTTATCACCAGAAGAATCTATGAAGCATATTCAAATTCCTGTTGAATTTAAATTGGAATTGTTTGCGGCAGAACCAAACGTTATGCATCCTATTGCACTTACTTGGGATGAAAAAGGAAGACTTTTTGTATTAATCACAAAAGATTATCCAAATGAACGCAAACCAGAAGGGGGCTCTGACTATATATTGTTGTGTGAAGACACCAATAACGATGGTAAAGCAGATAAATTTACAAAATGGGCAGATGGCTTAAGTATTCCTACTGGGATGGTATTTGCAAATGGAGGTTTGATAGTTTCCCAAGCACCAGATATGTTGTTTTTGGCTGATACAAATGGCGATGATAAAGCGGATGTTAAGAAAACTCTATTTTCAGGATTTGGAACTTTTGATACCCATGCCGGACCATCCAATTTACATTATGGTTTTGATAATTGGATTTGGGGATGTGTGGGCTATTCAGGTTTTAAAGGGAAATTAATTGGTACTGATACTTTAAAATTTGGACAAGCCTTATTTAGATTTTTGCCTGATGGAAGCAAAATGGAATGGATGACTACTACTTCTAACAACACTTGGGGAATGGGATTTAATGAAACCAATGATGTATTTGGTTCTACTGCAAACAATTCGCATGGATGGTATATGGCAATTCCTCATTCTTATTTCAATTCTAAAAACAGCATAGATAATGGGAGTAGAAGTACTGACACACACAGAGACATGAAGCCTATAACCACAAAAGTAAGGCAGGTAGATGCTTTTGGAGGTTTTACTGCTGCAGCTGGTCATAACTTTTATACCGCGAGGTCTTTCCCCATA
>DAIQBE010000437.1:0-3634 GCA_036781325.1 Leadbetterella sp.
ATTATCCTTTTCATCAGTAACGAAACCGATTGGTGTAATTTCTGTGATTTCTTTTACAATTTCAAAATCTTTTTGACTAAATGTCATCAAGAGTTCGTAATCATCACCTCCATTCATAACACTTGTAATAGGATTCATATTGAATTCTGCAGCAGTTTCTAAGGTAAGGTTTTCAATGGGTACATTTTCAAAAAATACAGTCATTCCATACCCAGAATTGGCACTCAAATGTAATATTTCTGAAGCAAGCCCATCAGAAATATCAATCATTGAGCTAGGCTTTATTCCTTTTTCACGCAAATCATGAATAATGTCAGTACGTCCTTCAGGTTTAAGTTGCCTTCCAACTAAATAGCTTTTATCATCAATTTTTGGTTGCATATTTTGATTTGCTAGAAACTCTTGTTTTTCTCTTTCTAATACTTGCAAACCCATATAAGCTGCTCCTAAATCGCCTGTAACGCATAGAATATCATTTGGTTGGGCACCTTTTCTATAAGCAATTTTGTCTTTTTCTACTGTTCCAATTGCTGTAACTGAGATAATTAACCCAGACCTACTAGAGCTTGTATCTCCACCAATTAAGTCCACATGATAAGCTTCACATGCCATATTTATGCCTTCATACAATGCATCAATAGCCTCAAGTCCAAATTTACTACTTATCGCTATTGAAACGGTAACTTGAGTAGGAATACCATTCATGGCAGCAATATCTGAGATGTTTATTGCAATTGCTTTGTATCCTAAATGCTTAAGTGGGGTATAAGTTAAATCAAAATGTATGCCTTCAATTAAAATGTCAGTACTAATAAGGGTAAATTTTTCACCAGAATTTATTACTGCAGCATCATCACCAATTCCATAGATTGAAGAGGCGTTATATATTTTAGTATTGCCTTTTATTCTATTTATTAATCCAAATTCTCCTAGATTTTCTAATGTTTCATTTTTCATAACGCAAAAATACGACTTGAAATACATAAAAACAAAAAAGGTATGCCACATGGACATACCTTAAATAAAACACTATATTTTTTCTTATTTGGAAGTAATTAACGTATAAATATTACGTTTTCCACCAGTTTTTGCATAATCTTGATCCGCAGTTAGTATTAATTCTGTTTCAGTAAATGAAGTAATGGTAAATGACAGACTACCACCAGTTCCAGTAGGTTCTGGAGTCAAGCCAGTAATAGTAATTTTAGTATCAGTAACCGTGTATTTTCCAACATATGTACCGCCATCAACTTCTTTGAGCGTAACATTTGGAGGAGTTGATAAATCCAATTTGTAATTTAAATAACCAGGTTTAGTATTCGTAGCAGCTCCTGATTTGTATACTTCTACATTATTTTCTTTAACAGCACTAGCCGACCAAACTTTTGCAATTCTACTTGAAATTGGTTCTACTTTGGTTTTACATGAAACTATAAAAAACAAAGAAACTGTAGAAAATAAGGTAAAGATTATCTTTTTATCCATTTTTGTTATTTTTTAAAATCTTAACGTAAATATATTGCTATTCGTTGTGTATCTCAAAAAAAATGCCATGTTTTTTAGGCTTTTATTTATAAATATCTATTTTGACCTTATTTTTGTGAAAGAATTAATAAATTTTGGAAATTCAAAGTTATACAAAAAACCAATTGGCCCTGCGAAATGGAACGGAAATGCCCCAAATATGGGTGGCTTATTTAGAAGATATATATGATGTTACGAATTCTAAGTTATGGAGGAATGGAAAACATTATGAACATTGGGCTGGCCAAGACTTATCAGAGGAGCTAAAAGATGCACCACATACAGATGCTGTTTTTTCAAAATTTAAAAAAGTTGGGAAACTTATAAAAAACAATTAACATGAAATTAGTAGATGCTTTAATATTATTTGGGAGTCTAGGTTTTTTAGTAATTTGGGTCGATCAGTTTATTTATAAAGGGGTTGATTTAAAGGATAGTTATTTTTTATTAATGTTTTCCATTTTAGGTTTTCTGGCATATGTGTATAGGAAAGGTCAAAATAAAATAAAAAAAGATCAAGAAGAAAAAAAAGAATTAGAAAATAAAAAGCGGAAGAAATAATAATCCATCTACAATCCATCTATAATTTTCATTTTTTAAATATTTACCGGGTAAACTTAAAAGAAATGAAATAGAAATGGAAATTAATAAGAATAACCAAGCAAGCTTTTGCGTATAATTAAATGGTCCAGAAAAAAAGAAGATTACCAAGAAAATATTTATTGCTCCAAGATAATTGATAGTTCTTCTAAGTTTAATTGGAGGTAAAATAGCACAAATATTTTCTAAATTAACGTCTTCTGAATATTCTTTAACAGAAAAAAATAGCGTATTTTGAAATATTATATTAAAAAATACCAAAGCTAAGATCCATTCGCTAAAATTAATACTTGTTTTTTCGATAAAAGGTATTCCGACAATGGCCGAACAATAAATAATAGGCATAAAAATTTCCTTAAAATATTTTCCTTTTGCTGTCTTATTTATTATAAAAAAATATAAGATTACTAAACATCCAATGAAAAGACCAAAAAATAGTACTTCCCTTTTTTGAAAAACAAGTAAGCAGAAAGAAACTAAAATCAATCCCAAAACAATAAATTGAAGGACAAATTGGTTTTTTTTATGAAATTCATGTCTTTCAGATTTAATATCATTACTTTTTTGATTATCTAAAATTCTATCCAGAATGTATATAATCCATGAGATACACCCTAAAAGGAGAATTGAAGAATAATTTATTGATGAATTTCCAAAGGGAAGTTTAAAGAAAGCTACACTACAAATGCAGGAAGCGATTACCACATTTAGACTAGAATTAACGAATATTTTAAATACTTGAGCAATATATTTAAGCATTATTTTCTCTTTAGACAGATTTTTTCGAATCTTTTTATTTCAAGCAAAATTAAAGTGATTTTTATATAAATGTTAAATAGGGAAATAAAATGTTTAAATAGATATGCTGTTTTACTTAAAAAAATTAAAGATGAATATCAGTCATAGTTTTGAATAAATTTTCATAAATTTTTTTTATTTCTTCTTTCGCTTTTTCATTAAAGCCATTAATAAAGATTGAAAATGAAAACAATTCACTCTTAGAGTTTGTGAAATAGCCAGCATAATTTCTAACCGATGAAATACTTCCACTTTTTGCTCTAATTTTGTCTTTTGCACCATTGGGAATCTTTATATTAGCAACAGTTCCAGATTTTCCAACAACTGGAATAGATTCAAAAAATGAGTTAAAGTCTCTTTTTTTGGTCATTTTGGATAGAAAAGAACATAAAGCAGAGGTACTAATAAAATTAACCGGCGATAAGCCGCTCCCATCTTCGAAATTAAAAGAAGAAAGATTCAAATTTTCTGTTTGCCAATACTTTTTAAGAAGATTATCAAAATTTCTTGAAGAGTCTAAGCTACTATTTACTAAATAATTTGAAATTCCATCTGCAAAAAAATTAACGCTCCTAAAATTACAAGTTTCAATAATCTTATCTAAAGACGGAGATTCAAATGTGTGAATCTTAAGTTCATATGGAAGGGAATCAAAAACAAGGTCTTGATTAAAAATCTCTATTTTTTTTTCTTTTAAAATATTTTCGAATTC
>DAIQBE010000438.1:0-3631 GCA_036781325.1 Leadbetterella sp.
AATATGAATAGTAAAAAAAGAAACTAGCAATAGAATAAATGGCAAAGGTTAGAAGAATTTGTTGTAAGGGAAAAGGGAATATTTGAAAACTATAGAAAATCAAACTGGGAAGTTCATGGAAAGTATTTTTGAATCTTTCATTTATTAAATTCAGTGTTTATTTTACAAGTTTTATATCAGCCCTCCACCAAATGCCCACAAAATTGAGCTTGATTGTCTAAGATTTCATTTCCACGTCTAAATCCAAGTCCACATGCTTCAAATGCAAAGAAAACGCCCGCTTGGTAGTGATTTCCGGCTAAATCTGTAGGAAAATCCACAAATTCTTGATAGATTTTTCCTTGGTTTTCGTATTCACCACCTCGCCAAGTTTGTGTATTTCCAGATTCATTAATTACTCTTACATTAGCTCCTTCTCTTCCAAAAAATACTTTTTCTACTTGCTTTTTATTCGGCAAATGCTTGTCAGAAGTAGCTAACAAAAGGGGGTGTTTTGGGAATAAATCCCAAAGTATTTTTAGAATATATTTAGATTGAAACAACAAGGTGTAAGCCGGATTAACAACTATGGCTTTGTTTTGAATAATTATCTGGGTTAAAGTTTGGGCTAATTCCGGCTCATCCCATGCTATGTATTCCCAAGGAACTAAAGTAAACCAAAAATTATAGTTTTCATATTGATTTCTCACCGAATCAAATCTAAAAATGCCTTCTTCAATTGAAAATTCCACTTTATCAATACTTTCTATCGTAACAAAAAAGCCTGCCTCTCTTGCAGCCTCTGCCAATACTGCCAAATTAGCATCATCTTCAGGGTAGCCTTCCATGCCAGAAAGTAAAAGCGAAGCATCTAAGTTTGGGTTTTTATCTCTTAAACGGTTAAAATTTTCAACTAAAGCTTCGAAGAGGGAATTAAACTGATAGGCCTCGTTAAAACCATTCGCCACTAATTGAGCCGATTGGACTACTGCGGTTTCTGGAATACAAGTTGCTGTGTTTGCATTAAACTCAATTAATTTTATGGGTTTACCAGTTATTCCTCCTGCTAAGTCAAAACGACCATAAAGGTGCCATTGGTGGGCATCATCTTCCCAAGTATATTTTACAAGGTCTTGTAGATTTTTAGGAATACCCAATGTATCTAACAAGTTTTTGTCTATAGCATATTGCCCAGCTTTTACGAACATTTCGTAAAGCTCATTGGTAGCATCGTAGTATTTTTGTACTTCTTTTTCTGAGACAACTACCATTTGGTTAGTTACATAGGGTAGCGTATCTTCACCTATCAACCAATTCCAGCCAATGGTTTTTAATTGGTTTTCGGGAAGTGTGTTTACTTCTTTTAGGATTATCATTTTATCCTCTTGAAGCAGATCTTGAAGAGCCTCCAAAAAAGCCACTTCTGCTTCCAGAAGGTCTGGAGCTACTTACTCTTGAGCTACCCACACTTCTATGAACTGCCTGAGACTGCTCATAAACTTTTGGTGAGGAATAAAAGCCTGAGGTTCCGCCGCTGTTATTTCTATCATAATTTTGACGGTATCCTGCATAAGCGTTGTTGTTCCCGCTCATTCTAGCAAACATATAGCCCATTCCACCATAAAGCAACACATTACTTAAGCCACTTCTATGTCCATAGTTTTGATTGCTATTCATGTTTTCATCAATCAATTCTTTGGCTAATTTTGGGCTAATTATCTCCGTTTTTCCGTCCAAATAAGTTACATAAGCCGCTGCTGAATCAATCGGAACTTGTTTTTCTTCCGTAATTTTAAATTCACCTTTGCTTACTTCCTTAATATATGTTTTTACCCCTTGGGTATAAACTTCTTCGGTGTCATAGCTGCCTTCTGTACTTCCATCATTTGAACTACAAGCTACTAATCCACTGGCCAAAATCATGCAGAGACTACTTCCTACTGCAATGTCTTTCACTTTTCTGAGAATATTTTTTTTGACTACAGTCATTTTTTTTTAATTAGAATTCAAATTTACTTGATTTTTTTTTAGATACACTTATTTTTTAATGGAAGGAATATTTTCAACAAGAATGGTTGGTAAGACCAATTGAATTCATCTAAAGAGGATAAATAATTGAAGTAAACATTTAAAAATAAGTAAGTTTTATAATTAGAAATTTTAAAAATTAAGTTGTGCCACCTAGTATTAAGTTTATTTTCTCCCTTTAATTTTTAGTGATTTTTTCAGAATAAAAATTTTTGCGATGAAATAAACTAAAAAAAAATTGGAGAACGATTTTATTGATAATTTTAATACATTTGAATTACAATTGTCACTCAACAAATACTATAAATTTTAGCTATTGAATAAAAAGCCAAAGAATTCTTTATATTATACGACTAGGATGCAAACATTTTAAATTATTTTATACTATGAAACAAACCATATTAGGTGCAGGTGGAGCAATAGGTATTGAACTTGCAAAAGCATTAACTTCCTACACCTCTGACATTAGGTTGGTAAGCCGTAATCCAAAGAAAATAAATGATAATGATGAACTGTTTCCAGCAGATCTCTCCAATCGTGAAGATGTTTTTAAAGCAATAGCTGGAAGTGAAATAGTGTATGTTACGGTAGGTTTTGCATATAATACCAAAGTCTGGTCACAGTTGTGGCCTCCATTTATAAAAAATGTGATAGATGCATGTATGGAACACAAGGCTAAATTGGTTTTTTTTGATAATATTTATGCCATTGGTGGGGATAATGTAAAACATATCACCGAAGAATCGCCTATAAGCCCTTGCAGTAAAAAAGGGAAAATAAGAGCAGAAGTAGATCAGCAAATTTTGGATGCCATTGAAGATAAGAAACTTATTGCTATAATTGCCCGTTCGGCTGATTTTTTCAGTGAAGTTAAAGGAAATAGCATGTTAATGTCTTTGATTTATGATAACTTAATAAAAGGCAAAAAAGCCCAATGGCTGAGTGATGCTCATAAAATTCACAATATTAGTTATGCTCCAGACCTTGCAAAAGGAACAGCCATTTTGGGAAACACTCCAGATGCGTATAATCAAATATGGAATCTGCCTACAGACTCGGAAAAGATCACTGGAGAAGGCTGGGTAAATCTTTTTGCGAAAGAAATGAACGCCAAAAATAAAATTCAAATTCTTCCAGTTTGGCTCATAAAGGTTTTAGGATTATTTATTCCAATCATGAGGGAATTTCCTGAGATGAACTACCAATATGACAGGGATTATTTTTTTGATAGTTCAAAGTTTAATAAAAGGTTTAATTATACTCCAACCAAAAATGCAACTGCAGTAAAGCAGACAATAGCTCTTTTGGCAGGGAAGAATGTCTAAATCCATAGGAAAATTTGCAAAAGTTAAAGTGGAGGATATTCCAATTGTAATAACTCTTAGAGCTTATTGATTTGGTCTTCCTAATCTTTTTTTTTGCCATTGTTATTTTGGTTGAAGAATTACTGTATTTTAAATATAAAAATTAGTTTAGAAAAGCTTCCAAGCTATGAACACTAACATACAAAATCATTGGGACACGGTTTATAAAACTAAAAACCCTAATCAAGTAAGTTGGACGCAAGATTTTCCAAAAACATCTTTAGACTTTATAGCTTCTTTTGGTGTTTCTAAATCTGCAA
>DAIQBE010000439.1:0-3626 GCA_036781325.1 Leadbetterella sp.
TTCCACCAATTAGTTTTCCATTTGCTTTTCCGGTATGGATTGTCCAAGTTCTATCTTTTGTTTGCACTAAGCTATCTTGTTGCATTTAGGGATTTATCATTAAGGTTTTTTCGCCATTCATTACCGTTTTCTTAAAATAGTCTACGGAAAAAGCATTAAAAGTGGAGCTTCCGACAGGGCCATGAAATGTCACTAAACCAGTTTTAGCATAAATTCCATTAACTAAAGCGGTAAGGTCGCTGTATCCCATAAAAACTTTTGGGTTTTTTTCTATCATTTCGTAATCTAATAAGGGTAATACTCTGGCACAACCCCAGCCACCGTGCATAGCTATAATTCCATCAATTTCGGGATCCCTAAAAAAATTATTAATATCAGCGGCTCTATCTTCGTCTTTTCCTGCTAAATAGCCATAATTGTCATATAAATGTTTCCCAAGTTTTACTTTGAATCCCATTTTTTCAAAAGCTTCTACTCCAAATTCTACCTCTTGGATGCTATTGGCAGCAAATGCAGGGCAAACCATTCCAATGGTATCTCCAATTTTTAAAGCTTTTGGTTTTATTATTTCTTTTTTGTAGATAGTGTCCAATGACTTAGAATTTGTAGCCAGAATAGAAGTTAAGCCACTTCCTATAAAACTTCTTCTATTTATCATTTTTGTCTGAAATTAAATTTTAAGGTATAAAAATAGTGATTAACTTTTTAAACATATTTTGATTCCATAAAAAAATATATTTTTTGAAATTCTCCAATGGAAACCAAGTATCATTATTTTTTGATATTTTTGGTTTCTAGAAAAATAACCTATTCTAAATAAATGAAAACTCGTCATAAAGTCCTCTTTTTTCTGTTTTTACTTTCGATTATTACCTTTTTGGATAGAGTTTGTATGAATGTGGTGAGTAAATATGTAAAAGCAGATTTACATCTTGACAACCAATCATTCGGATATGTATTAGGTGCTTTTTCTTTAGCCTATGCTTTATTTGAATTACCAACCGGAATATTAGGTGATAGGATAGGCCCCCGTAAAGTTTTAACAAGGGTTGTGCTTTGGTGGTCTGGTTTTACGGCCCTTACTGGAACAGCTTTTGGATTTGTCTATTTGTTAATTGTACGGTTTTTATTTGGAATGGGTGAGGCTGGAGCATATCCTAATGCTTCAATAGCCATTGCAAGGTGGTTTCCGGCGGTAGAAGTTGGTAGGGCACAATCTGTGATTTGGGCCGCTGGAAGAATTGGTGGAGCATTGACACCCTTAATTGTAATACCTTTAGTTCATTTGGTGGGTTGGCGTATGGCATTTGTGCTATTAGGAATAATGGGGGCCGCTTGGTCTGCGGCTTGGTATTTTTGGTTTAGAGATAATCCCAAAGATCATAAAAGCATAAGCAATAAAGAGATTGAGGAAATAGAGACCGCTAGAAAAGAGAATGGGGTTTCGCACAAAATACATTGGAAAACTATCGTTAAGAATCCAAACATTTGGATATTGATGCTTATGTGTCATTTGTTTTTTTATGCGTCTTATTTTTTTACCAATTGGTCCTCTACGTATTTTCAAGAAGGTAGGGGGATGACAGAAGACCAATCAAAAAACTTTATTTCATTATCGTATTTTTTAGGAGCAATTGGTTGCATTTTAGGTGGTTTCGCAAGTGATTTTTTAAGTAAGAAATTTGGACTAAAATTGGGAAGGCGAATAGTAGGAGTAACGGGATTGGGTTCTGCCAGTATTTGCTTTTTGTTTGCCGGCCTTAGCGATGATAACCAAACGGTAGGATATTTATTGGCATTGTGCGTATTATTAAAAGACCTTACTTTGCCTGTAGCATTTGCTGTTTGCGTGGATATTGGCAAACGTAATGCTGGAACCGTGACAGGGGCCATGAATTTTGCCGGCCAAATGGGAGGCTTTTTTATTACCATTATTTTTGGGTATATCGTACAGCAAACAGGGAATTTCAATTACCCACTTTTCCTTATAGCTGGATGCCTAATTGTGGCTTCCGGTCTGTGGTTTTTTATAGATCCTACTAAAGAAATAGTAGTATCCAATTAGGGATTTTATAGTCAAAATCAGTTATATTTTGTTTGAAACATTAAATTATCAATCCAAAATAGACTTATTTCAAGAATATTTTTGGAATTGTGCTATTTAGAAAAATATTCTTCTTACTTTTGCATCGTTTTTAATCGAACTATCCGTTCGAGACTCTGCAAATGGCAAAAGGTCTTACAGACCCTTTTAATTTTTCCCTTCAGAGCAGGCAACGGATGTTATCCGTGATGTTCACGTAAGGGCGTATCGCAATCGCCTCAGATTTTATTAATTTTTATTACAATTCGGTCGTTTGCGAAACGCCCGGCAAAAAGATTTTATGGAAACAGTTAAGTTTACAGATTTCCCTGTGTCTGAGGTTATCCTCAAAGCAGTGGTAGAAATGGGTTGGGTAGATACTACACCTATTCAGGCAGCAGCCATTCCGGTAGTATTAGCAGGAAGAGACGTTATTGGTCAAGCACAAACAGGAACAGGAAAGACGGCAGCATTTGGAATTCCTGCCATCGAGCATGTAGTGGTAGAAAATCGTTCCACACAAGTTTTGATTATGTGTCCAACGCGTGAGTTGGCTCTACAAGTGAAGGAGCAAATAACTGCTCTAGCAAAACACAAAAAAGGATTATTAGTAACCGCCATTTATGGAGGAGAGTCTTATGAAAGACAATTTGCTAATTTGAAAAGAGGTACTCAGATAGTAGTGGGTACTCCTGGTCGTATTATGGACCACATCGAAAAGAAAACCTTGAAATTGGACAACATCTCCATGGTGATTTTGGATGAAGCAGACGAGATGTTAAATATGGGTTTTAGAGAAGATATAGAGCATATTTTGTCTCATGCCCCTGAAGAAAGACAAACTGTACTTTTTTCTGCAACTATGTCGAAAGATATATTGAATATCACGAAGAAGTTTCAGAAAAATCCAGAAATTATTAAAGTAACTAAAAACGAAATTACAAACGTTAACATTGACCAATCTTTTTATTTGGTGAAAAAAGAAGCCAAATTCGAAGTAATGGTACGATTAATAGATGTGCATGATTTGCAATTAATGTTGGTGTTTTGTAATACCAAATCTAAAGTGGATGAGTTGGTTGAAGATCTTCAATCTCAAGGTTATGCTGCAGAAGGTTTACACGGAGATTTACGTCAAACGGCACGTAATCAGGTAATGAATAAATTTAGAAATGGCAATACAAAAATATTAGTTGCTACTGATGTGGCTGCCAGAGGTATTGATGTAAGCGGTGTGGATGCTGTATTCAATTTTGATTTGCCAATGGATTTAGAATATTATGTACACCGTATTGGTCGTACAGGCAGGGCTGGAAAGTTGGGAAGAGCATTTTTGTTTGTAACAAAGAGAGATCGCAGCCGAATGAGAGATTTGGAGCATTATACAAAAGTGCAAATTCCTCAAGGTCAAATTCCTAAACAAGCCGATATGGAAAAGGCTCGTCAAGGTAAATTAGTAGAAAAAATCAAAGCTAATATTCAAGAAGAAGGAAATGAGGCTTATGAAGGCATAGTAGAACAATTGAAAGAAGAAGGGTTTTAT
>DAIQBE010000440.1:0-3623 GCA_036781325.1 Leadbetterella sp.
GCCAAAAGCGCTAGGCAAGTAAGAAATTGTACCATAAGCTGATTGTTTAAAATTAGAGCCGTCTGTTAATATTAAGGAATCTTTATCCATTTCTTCTGTTGAAAAAACCGCTCTAATTCCTAAACCTACTTGGTGTTTTTTTAGTCTTTTTCTTACATAATGAGCTAATTTGCAAGTGTGTGTCGAAAAAAGGTCCGTAACTCTTATTTTTGTGGGGTCCATTTTGCCTCCTGCACCCATAGAGCTCACAATTTTCTTGTTGCTTTTATAAGCTACACTTAGCAAAGTAAGTTTTGGAGTAATGCTGTCAATACAATCCATTACATAATCAAAATGCTCATTTAATATTTCCTCACATCGCTCTGGACTTAGAAACTCGTTTATTACAATTAACTCTAAATCTGGATTTATAGCTTTCAATCTTTCTGCCATCCATTCAGCTTTACTCTTTCCAATCGTGGTAAACAAAGCGGGCAGTTGCCGATTTCTATTGGTAGTGTCCACCACATCTCCATCAACAATGGTCATTTTTCCGACTCCGGCTCTGCAAATATACTCAGCAGCAAAAGAGCCAACACCCCCCAGGCCTACAATTAAAACATGTGAATTTTGTAAAATATCAATGTTTTGCTTTCCAATAAGTAACTCGCTTCTGGATAACCAACCTAAATCTTTCATCTAATAAATAACTCTAAATAATTTTCTTGTATTTTTTTCTTCAACAAATCAATGTCAATATGTAAAACTTGCGAAGCCTTTTCATAAATTTCGAAAATGGAACACGCTGCTGAATCTGTCTCAAAAAAAACTTTTGTCAAATCAACTGCTTTTAAAGCTTCTTGAATTGAACTACTTTTTAAAAGTGCTTCGCCAAACGATAGATAAAAACCTTTACGAATTAATTCCAAAGCCAATTCCGATTTTTTATTAAAGCCATGCAAAATTAAAGGTACTTTAGGCTTTATTACTTTTTTAATGGCAATCATTTCGGCAAAAGATTTTACACAATGTATTATCAGAGGTTTTTGGACCTCCTCCGCTAACCTTATTTGCATAATAAAAATTTCTTCTTGTATATTAAAATCAGACCCTTTTAATTTATCCAGTCCAGCCTCTCCAATTATCTTAACTTCAGACAAATAAGCAACCTTTCTTAAATATAAATATTGCTCTTTCAGTTCTATTTCGTTTATAAACCAAGGGTGAATTCCCGCTGAAAAAACAAGGGAACTATTAAAATTTTTTAAGTCAAATTCCTCAGAAAAATCAGTTGGAACAATATAATTAAAATGTTTTTTTATATTTGGATCAAAAACTGAATTATGGGTATGAATATCTATAAACATGCCTTTTTTTTGTAAAAATAAATAAATATGTCGAAGCTTCGATTAGAATGTAAAGCTTTTCATGAATTAAATGTAGACGAACTTTACGATATCATGGTATTGCGTCAGGAAGTTTTTGTAGTAGAACAACATTGTGTATTTTTAGATGCAGATGGCAAAGATAAAAAAGCACTTCATTGTCTAGCTTTTGATGAAAACAATCTTTTGGTAGCCTACACTAGAATTTTCAATAAGGATTTATATTATTCTAATTATACTTCTATAGGCCGTGTGGTAAGTTCACCTATTGGAAGAGGCCAAAATTTTGGGAGAATTATATTCCAATTTTCTTTAGATCAAATCAAGAGAAACTTTGGAAAAAGTGAAGTTAAAATTGGGGCGCAAAGTTATTTAGAAAAATTTTATGAATCGTTCGGATTCCAGTCTATTGGAGAAGATTATATCGAAGACGGAATACCTCACAAGATAATGGTTAAAGTATAAACAAGCTCTAAAATTTATTTTGAAAAGGAAATTTAACTTTTTATTTCCTCAAAAAAAACAGAATATTTCTGAAATAATACGTTGTTTGAAGGCTATAATTTTTCTAAACTTTTCCGATTCAATTTCCACTTACCAATTTGGTCATTTTCATTTCTCCGTCTTTAGTTTTAATTTTTAATAAGCTGACTGATTGATAGTTACTGAAATTACTAAGGTATATTTGTTTTTCGTTTTTCCCTTCTCTAAGTAGTATTTTTTCAGAAAACAATTGCTTTCCAGTGACATCTAAAATCACAACTTCTGCTTCAATATCCTTATTTGAATCAATATTTAATGTAATTCTATCCACAAATGGATTTGGAAAGGCTTTAACTGTTAAATTTCCAAAAGGAATCTCGTTACCCGTTAAAACAAACTCTTTTGGCAAATTGGAATCTAACCATACAAGTCTATTGTAAATGAAATTTTTCAACTCAGCCACTTCTCCTTCAAACGTACGTGAAATGGGTTGAGGGTTAGGCCAAACATAAACTCCTAAAATTGGCCATTTTTGAAAATTTCTAATTTGAGCGTCTTTTAGCTCTAAAGCCATATCATTAATTTCCTTTTCAATCCTCGTAAAATCTAAAACTCCACCAGGCCTTCTGTGCTTAAAATATTCGGCTCTTAATTCTACCACAAAAGTATTATCGGAGATGATTTTTTGCCAAAAAAATGGGACTTGCCAAAAGCCTCCAGGACAAATTTCATCAATTTTATAGGCAAATAGATCATATCTTAATCCTTGACAATAATCAGCATTTCCATAACTTATGTCATAGTCCCAAGGCGGTCCGGCAAACAGCTTTCCACCTTTTGAGTCCCGGTCTTTGTATAAATAGCTACTTATTCTATACCCATCAATATTTCTAGAAACCTCATTTAAAATAAATATTTTTATAAAAGAAGGAACATCAATAAATTTCCTATACCCTTTTTCTGAGTCTTTAAAATCGGCACTTGCTACCGCATCTTCAAATTTGCCAATGTAATCGGATATATATTTTTTTTGACTTGTATTTATGGTTTTCGGGGAATCATAAAAATAAGTAGAGTAATTTTGACCTGTATTTGGATATTTAGATCTAAAGCTGCCAATATTTGCACCAGTGCTTTTGTCTATTTTTAAAATATAACCACCTGTTAGTTGATCCCCCGAAACATCCTCCACTTTTAAATTCGAAATAGCCACTCTATTATCGTCTCTTTTTATTTTTTCCATAAATACATAAACTCCTTGATAATTTCCATCCAATACCAATTCTACATATCTAGTGCGACTTGCATACATATTTAACTGTCTACCCAAGCTCATTGTAAACACCGTATGCATTAGGCTTTTCTCATTATAGGAGGCAAATAAAATCCAATCTGTCTCTTTTGGCATCCCTAGTAAGGCCTGAGGATTTTCTTCCCCATCTTTATTCCAAAGTTCAATCCCATAGGGTTTTTTAGGAAACATTTGAGAACTAGACCCCCTAAATTCAATACCAGCAAACCCATTATAATGCGTTGGAGGATCAGTTATTGTATTCAATTTACCATCCCCATTAAAAATTATTTTAAATTCTACCAATACTTTAGGTTCATCAACAATAAACTTTCCATTGGTGTTGATTAAAACAATTGGTAAATTACTGCTTTGTAACTGACCGAATAAAAAATGGCTAAAAATAAAAAGAATGGAAGATAAGGTAAATTTCATATAAGTATAAAAACTTGAAAATATCGGTTAATCCATTTAAACATTTTGTT
>DAIQBE010000441.1:0-3622 GCA_036781325.1 Leadbetterella sp.
CATCAATAATACGCATATGCTCTTCTGCACTTAACCAAGACTCAATTCCCAATGTAATCCCTAATTTTTCAGCTTTAGGCATTACATCTTTGAATTTCTTAATCACGGCATCCTGACCAACAGGATCATTCTTTATATCTCCTTTACCAAAAAATGCTATAAGTACCACTTTAACATCCAATGCTTTTGCCACATCAATGCTATCGGAAACCCATATATCTGTTTGTCTATCAGACTTATAAGGGAAATTATTGAGTTCTCCAATACCTAGGCCCGTAAACTTTACTTTGAAAATTCTGGCCAAAGCAAAATAGGCTTCCTGCACATCTTTTCTTCTTAGATGCATGTTATTAGTTTTTAATCCTAAACTAAGTTGAGCACCATCTAAACCAATTTGTTGAGCCATTTCCATAGCACCTAAATTAGATTGATTGCCAATTGACCAGTCGCAAGCCCCGATTGTAAACCTTTTATTCTGAGAATTAGGTTCACTTAAATAATTAGGTGATAGTAATGAAGAAAAAATTCCTAATGAACTTTTTTGAATAAAGTCCTTTCGTGATATTTTCATTTATTTAAATTAATGCACTAATTTAACAAATAATATTGTTTTTCCTTTTACCATTCAGAAGCTTTTTAATTTTAGAAAAATCAAAAAAATTTAAGATAATTCTCAATTTTCAAATAAAAATCAAAATCAGTACTATTGTTGTTAAAAAAAAGTATTAAAGAAACGATGACTAGCATTCCAAACTTTTAGTAATTAAACACAAAAGTCGAACACAACTTTAAATCTCAAAGTTTAGTCCGACTTTTAGGTAATTGCCAAAAAGAAAATTTTTATTGATAGTTTGCTTTATTTTTCTTTTCTCTTTTTTCTTCTTTTTTTTCCTTAGGAGTTTTAGCCGCTTCTTTCTTCTCCGTTTTCTTTGAGTTCATTCCCTTTGCCATAATCTTAAATTGTTTTTATATCCAAAGAATAATTTTTTGAAATTTTGAGCAAGGAAGCAAAAAAATGAATAACTTTTTAATAAAACGAAAAAAAAATCTTTTTTAGAAGAAAAGATGTCAGAATTGATAAAAATTGACTTATCATTTATATTTTTGGTAAAAACTAAAAATGAAAACTACTATTTTTTCCTTGTTTTCGATTTTAATTTCATTAAACCTAATGGCACAAAATGAACTTGAATTATATATCTCAAAACTAGATCCTGAGATAAGTGTTTCAATGATACTTCAAAACAGTAAATCTCAAATCTTATTTGAAAAAAACAGTAAAAAGAAAGTCCCTTCTGCTAGCATTATTAAAATTCCTATTCTAATTACTTTCTTCCAACAAGTAGAAGAAAAGAAAATTAAAGAAAATCAGAAATACCGTTTAACTGAAAAAGACCGAGTTGGAGGCTCAGGAGATATCCAATTTGAAGCCCGAAATTCAATATTTTCTTATTTTGATCTTGCCACGAAAATGATTTCGGTTAGTGATAATACTGCCACAAATATTTTGATAAATGTATTGGGTATGGAGGATATAAATGAAAGAATTAATAGATGGGAGATACCAAATACTATGCTCCAACGAAAAATGATGGACACAGATGCAGTATTAAAAGGAAAACAAAACTACACTTCAGCCACAGACTCAAATACTTTACTTTTAGATGTATTAAATTACAATATTCTAAATAAAAAGAACGGCAAAAAGGCATTAGACCTACTTCTTCGTTGTGAAGACAATTTAACCATACCTCGAAAGTTACCAAAGAATATCCCTATTGCACATAAAACAGGTACATTAGATATCGTCAGAGGAGATTCTGCCATAATATTCGGAAATAACACGTTGATTTTAACCATTTTTGTTGAAAATTTTGAAAGTATGGAACAAGCAGAACTAATAATTGCAGACCTTGCAGATATTTCTTACCATAATTTTGGAAAATAAAAAAACATTCATTTTAAACTATTAAATCCTATTAAAAGATTCTTTAGAATTAAAATGAATGTTATTATAAAAAAAAGCTTTTATTTTAAAGCTTGAATCATGTCACAAAGAATTTTCTCAGATTCTGTTAAATAAACATCTTCCTCTTTTCCTCCTTTTGAAGTAGATTTATTTAATTTTTTTACAGATTTTCTTTTATCTTCAGATTCATCTTTTTCCTTTTTACGAATTTCATAATTCAATGAATATTCATTCTTGTCTTTTTGAGCTTTATAATCTTCTAAATCGGCAACCAAATCTATTAAGTTCTCATCCGTTTTTAATCTATTGTTAAACTTAGAAGTCAGCTTATTAACTAGCTTTTCATTGACAATATTTACCTTCAAAAAATTTGCTTTTTCCACCTCATCATAAGGAAGTGCCGTTGGCAATGAGCTTTCTCCCATTTCGTCAGAATTGAATGGTGAAGGCATATGAATATCCGGCTCCACCCCTTTTAATTGGGTACTGTTTCCAGAAATCCTGTAGAACTTCTCAGTGGTTAATTTTAATTGTCCGAAACGCTCCTTGGCCTCAAAACCTACTCCATTTGCTGAATTGCTTCTAGAAGCCTGTCTAGGTGAATTAAGAAATTGGTCTAAGTCTACTAATTGTTGTACAGTTCCTTTTCCGTAAGATGTCTCTCCCACTATTAAGCCTCTTTTATAATCTTGAATAGCACCTGCAAATATTTCAGAAGCCGAGGCACTAAATCTATTTTGAAGTATCATAAGAGGACCATTATAAACCAGCTCTTTATCTGTATCATATTCAATATCCACTTTACCACGCCCTGTTCTACGCTGAACTACCGGCCCTTCTGTAATAAATAAACCAGATAAATTTATTGCTTCAGTAAGCGACCCGCCTCCGTTATTTCTAAGATCTATTAAAACTCCGTCAACGCCTTTGTCTTCAAATTCTAGCAAAAATTTCTTTACATCTTTTGTCGTACTTTGAAAATCCCCTCCTTTTCTAGCGTCTTCAAAATCCCTGTAAAACATTGGAATATCTATAATTCCAAGTTTATAATCCTTCTTCTCATGTTTTATTTCAATAATACTACTTTGTGCTACAGCCTCTTCCAACTTTATTTTTTCTCTTACAATTCTCAACAATCTTGGTTCTGAACCTACTGGGGCATCCGCAGAGAGTAATTTTAAACGAACTACTGTACCTTTTTTGCCTCGAATTAATTTCACTGCATCATCAGTAAGCCAACCAATTATGTCTTGAAATTCACCATCGTCTCCTTGGGCCACAGCCAAAATATTGTCTTCTTTGTTACCTAAACCGCTTTTAAATAATGGCCCTCCTGGCACAATATCTACAATTCTAACATAATCTCCTTCATTTCTTAAAGTTGCACCAATCCCTTCTAAAGACTGGCTCATCTCAATATTAAATTGAGCGGCAGTACTAGGAATCATGTAAGAAGTATGAGGATCTATAACTTCTGTAAAAGAATTCAAAAAAGTTTGGAAAACATCTTCCGCTCTCCATTTAAGCACCCTAGTCTCGTACATATCATAGCGTTTTTTTAAAATAGCTACAATTGCACTGTCTTTACTTCCACTTAGTTTTAAACCTAATGCTTGACTCATCAAAATTTTATCCCATACTTTGTCGAGTTCT
>DAIQBE010000442.1:0-3620 GCA_036781325.1 Leadbetterella sp.
TGATCTATCATTTAATTTTAAATTAATTAGCGCTTGTGATGGAAAAAACCCAAGGCTATTTTGGGATTGTTTAGTGACAGATAGGTAACTTATTATATTTGCATTCACAACAATGTCCACTTCATTTGCACCAAATGGCACCCAGGGTTTATAGGCCACTGGTTTTGAGCTGCTGCCTGGGAAAAAAATAAGAAAAATACTTAATGCCGATTTTGCTATGTTCCATTGACCGAATTCATGCTCAGGATATTGCCACGTTAAAAAGGCTTTTGAATTTGGATTTCTTAAGAATAAGACGTTAAACCAATTTCTATTATTTCGTTCAAAATCTAGATATTCATCAAATTTTTGAGGGGAAATCAAATTTTCTTTTGTTCCAAAAATTTGATTTTGATAAAAAGTGGCTAAATTCCCCAAAGAAGTATCGTCGGCGTCTTCGGGTATGTTGGCAGCATTGTTAACAAATCTAATACCTAGTTTAAAGTTTGTTGGTCTACGAACCATAGGCTGAGGGGATGGTTCATTTATCCATTTTAGTTTTCTATTTGGAGGTAATTTTTTCCAAAAATTAAATCTCATGCCATTTTGGTAGGACAAAATTTCTTTATAGGCATTACTTAAAATCGGGAGTAAAACATTTCTAGAAGTATCTTTTAAATAGATTTCAGACAAAAAATTATGAATAGCTGATACTGTGAAACAATTTGAATCTTGAGCTTTTTGTTTTTTGCCAAGGAAGAAATAGGGCTCACTCAATTCCATAAATGATTCCCATTCTCCTGCGTAATGTTTTCCTTCTTCAGTAGTTTTTATTTGGGCATTTATTAGAAAATTTAAGGTAGAATCTAATTGAAAATTTAAAGTATTTTCAATTAGAGGTGTTAGTTTTTGAGCAAAACTAGAGTGGCAAATAAAAAAAATAATGATAAAGAAACGCATCGGTTTTAACCTCTTAACTTTTTCAAAGCTTGGTTTGAAAAAACAAATTCGTCTAACTCTTTAATCTGAGCTGTAAAAATCGATTGATTGTCACCTTCCCAAATTTTCTTACCTTTATATAAAAACATTATTTTGTCTCCAATAGAAAGCACGGAGTTCATATCATGTGTAATTACTACTGTGGTAATGTTAAATTCGTCCGTAATTTCCTTTATTAATTCATCAATTTTAATGGCTGTCAGCGGATCCAGGCCACTATTTGGTTCATCACAAAACAAATATTTTGGATTCATTACTATGGCTCTGGCAATACCTACTCTTTTTTTCATTCCTCCTGATAGCTGAGAAGGCATACTTTGTCCCGTTCCTTCAAGACCTACTTTTTGTAAACAAAATTCTACTCGGTCTATTTTTTCTTTTTCACCCCAATTGGTGAGCATATCTAAAGGAAACTTTATATTCTGAGAGACCGTCTTTGAGTCAAACAAGGCACCACCTTGGAACAAAACCCCCATTTCTCTCCTAATATCCTTGCGGTCATACTCTTCCATGCTCAAAAACTCTCTTCCATCAAAAAATACCTGACCCTTTTCAGGAGTCACTAAATCAAGCATGCATTTTAGTAAAACACTTTTACCTGTACCGCTTGCTCCTATTACTAAACTCGTTTCTCCTTTTTTAAAAACCCCTGAAACATCTTCTAAAACTACCTTTCCGTTGAAAGCCTTACTAATATTCTTTATTTCTATCATGTCAACAATTCAGCTAAAAGATAATCAGCAACTAAAACAGCAATACAGCTATTGGTAACGGCAGAAGTGGAGGCCTTTCCGACTTCTAATGCCCCTCCAGTAGTGTAATATCCTTTATAAGCAGAAATACTTGCTATCAAGAATCCAAATACAAAGGCTTTAATTATTGAAATAGTCACGTTAAAAGGAATAAAAGAAAATCGAATACCATAAATATATTGTTCTGGGGTAAGAATACCTGATAGGGTACCAGCCAAATAGCCACCAAATATTCCCAGAAAGCCTGAAAAAATAGCCAAAATTGGAAAAGTAAATACGGCAGCCAAAACTTTAGGTAGTACTAAATAGGAGATAGAATTTATTCCCATTACTTCTAATGCATCTATTTGCTCGGTTATTCTCATTGTTCCTAACTCACCCGCAATGTTGGAACCCACTTTACCTGCCAAAACCACACACATAAACGTAGACGACAGCTCAAGAAGTGTCATATCTCTCACTATATTACTCACAATATATTTAGGTATTACAGGACTAACCAGGTTAGCATACGTTTGAACACAAGTTACCGCCCCAATAAATAAAGCTACTATAGAAATGATTATCACTGAATCTATTCCAATTATAATACATTCGTCAACAAATCTGGCCCAGTAAACTTTGGCAGCTTCTCTTCTTACAAAAAGATTCTGTAGAAAAATGAAAAATTTACCCAGTGTACTCAACATAAAACTTTGGTTTTAATTCATGACAAAGGTAATCATTACCATTAATTTGACCTTCTATTCATTTCGTTTTTTATTTAAATTAGGCTTTTAGCCAAAAATAGTCAGTAAATTTGCGAAAAAGGCAGATAAAAAATGAGTTTAAATAGCTTAGTGATAGTTTCAGGTGCTACAAAAGGTATTGGCAAAGCAATTGCGGAGAAATTTGCATCTGAAGGTTTCGATTTAGTGGTGTGTGCAAGATCTTTGAAAGAATTAGAGCAATTTAAAATTGAGGTGGAAAATATATCAAAAGTGAATTGCCATATTTTTCAGGCGGATGTTTCCCAAAAGGAACAAGTAATGGCTTTTGGGCAATTTATTTTAGACTTAAATCAACCTATTAAAGTTTTGGTAAACAATGCAGGCGTTTTTATGCCTGGAAAACTTTTGGAAGAATCTAATGGCAATTTAGAGACTATGCTGGACACCAATCTATACAGTGCATATTATTTAAGCAGAAGTCTTTTACCAGCAGTTATTAAAAGTGAGCACCCTGCCCATGTTTTTAATATATGTTCTATTGCAAGTTTACTGGCCTATCCTCAAAGCGGCTCTTATTCAATTTCAAAATTTGCTATGTTGGGTTTTAGTAAAAGTTTAAGAGAAGAGTTAAAAGAAACAAAGATAAAGGTGACATCTGTAATGCCCGGAGCCACTTTTACCAGCAGCTGGGCTGGCGTGGATATACCTGAAGACCGTTTTATGATACCAAAGGATGTTGCTGACATTATTTGGGCTACTTTTAACTTATCTCCCCAGGCGGTTGTGGAGGAATTAACATTAAGACCTTTAAAAGGTGATATTTAATCAAATGTTCTGATTTTTTAGTTCAAAAATTTATTTTTAATTAATTTGCATCGTTTTTTATACTTAAATACATTTTATGGAATTATTACAAGAGGTTGCCAATATAGCAGGTAAGCCCGGACTTTTCAGAATTATAAAACCTGGGAGAGCTGGGGTAATCGTAGAAACTTTAGATCAAGATCACAAAAGAGAAATGGTGAGTGCAAGTGCTAAGGTTTCAGTATTGAAAGAAATTTCTATTTATACCGAAGACATTAACAAGTCTATTCCCTTGTCGGAGATTTTCATGACTATGAAAGAGCAACTAGGGGAAAACATTGGGATTGATACTAAAACCGCTACACAAAAACAGCTT
>DAIQBE010000443.1:0-3608 GCA_036781325.1 Leadbetterella sp.
TTCGGATTCAATATTTAGGCTTACTAGATTTCTTGCCTTATGCTCAAAAATCAAATATTTTATTTGAATGCCTCAAAAACAATCAACCTTTAAAATTACAAGAAGGCGCTTTAAGGCAACTAGCCAATTATAAAGAAGCCGAAATCGGCAAAAAAGTGGTGACGATTTGGAAAGATTTGAGCCCACAAACCCGCCGATATGCTAGCGATTTGTTATTATATATCGAAAGTAATCACGATGCATTACTAACTGGGCTAGAAAATGGGTCAATCAACATCGGCGAAATGAACTTCGACTTGGAAAGAAGGCGGACTTTACTTTGGTGGACAGACAATGAAAATACCAAGCGAAGAGCAAAAAAGCTATTTAACGACTCAGGCGTTAGCAACCGTCAAGAGGCAATAAACAAAATGAAACCCGCATTAAGCTTAAAAGGCGACTTAAACAGAGGGAGGGAAGTATTTTCAAGCACCTGTAGTTCTTGCCATACCTATGGAAGTATCGGGAAAGAAGTGGGCCCCGTTTTAACTGAAATCAACCGAAAAAGTAAATCAACGATACTTCATGAAATTCTGGATCCCAATGCTGCAGTAGACCCAAAATATATAAACCATGCGGTCGAAACCAAAAGTGGTATCTTACACATGGGCATCATTGCAAATGAATCGGACAAATCTCTTACCCTAAAAAAAATAGGTGGTGAAAAAATAAATATCAATAAATCTGATATCAAAAGTTTCCGGTCTTTGGGTACATCTTTGATGATGGAGGGTTTTGAAAATGCACTTTCTAATCAGCAAATGGCTGATTTACTAGAATTTTTACAAAACGGATCGTGAAAATTGTGCTCATTATATGCTGTCTTTTGAGAAATTAATCAGGATTATCAACTTTAAAAATATGCTATGAAAAATCTATATTTCAATTGTGTCATCTTTTTTGTGGCAATTCCTACATTCGCCCAAAACTTGCAAGTTGGAGCTGCCTCCGAACCTATAAATCCACCAATCGGGGCATACATAGCTGGTGATAAACAAAACCGAAAATTTACCAGTGTGCACGATAATCTTTATGCAAAAGCGGTAGTAATAAGTAAGGGCAATTCTCATGTAGCTATGGTAACTATTGATTGCATAGGTTTACTTTACCCTGAAGTACAAAAAATTAGGTCAAAAGCGGCACAATTATGCAGTATACCAGCTGAGCGAATCGTAGTTTCCTCTACCCATACACATGCCGGACCAGATGTAGTGGGCATTTGGGGAAAAGATTATTCCGAAAGTGGTGTTGATACTGTATATATCAATTTTTTAATAAACACTGCCGCAACGCAAATTCAAAAAGCCTTTAAAAACAGAAAATCAGCCATAGCTTACTCAGCCGAAACCACTTTTGGAGAGCCTTGGGTAATGAACATTTGCAATGAAGAACTAGATCGCTCCTTAACTATATTGCATTTCAAAGATACCAAGCAAAAAACCATTGCCACTTTAACCAATTTTGCCTGTCATCCAACTTTTGTAGACGGGGTTTTTTCTGAAGTTTCTGCAGACTATATTCATGGGTATTACGAAATCATGAAAAAGAATCTTGGTGGCGAGGCCCTATTTTTACAAGGAGCCATAGGTGGCTGGGTGCAACCCGAAAACGAGAATAAAACATTCGAAAATGCGTTTAAGCGCGGCAAAGAATTGGCCGAAGCTACAAAAATAGCCCTTAAAAAAGCTAAACCCTTATCAGTCAATACAATTGAATTTAGAAACAAAAAAGTGAATTTTCTCGTAGAAAACGAGGGTTGGAAACAACTCTCAGCAATAGGTACAACAAAACGGACCATTGTTGATTCGGTAAGCACCGAAATTTCTTGGTTTAAAATTGGAGAGGCCGAGTTCATAACCCATCCAGGAGAAACGGCCCCTTTCTATTCGCTTGAATCTAAAAAACTTATGGGTAAAGGGCCAAAATTCATAGTTGGATTAGGAAACGATGCCTTGGGATACATCCTCAAACCCATTTATTTTGAAGACAGCAAACTTCCGCATGCAGGATACCTCACTGGAATGTCAGTAGGTAAACAAACAGCCCCAGTGCTGATGGAAACAATAAAGGCACTTATTTCAGCTAAATAATAATCTGGCATTTGAGGTTTTCTTTTAAAAAATGTATGCCTTATTAACTATGCATTTTGGGTATATCCAAACTCCTTAGTTCCTAAAAAATTTATTTTTAGTGGCAGTTTTTAAACTCAAAAAAGTACAAAACAAAATTGAAATGAACGAAATATTCCCAAAAGGAGAACAATTACCAAAAGAGTGGTTTAGTGGAAACGCATTTTTAACACCATTAATAGCAAAAGATAAAAATAATGAGTATTCTTTTGGTTGTGTAACCTTTGAGCCAGGAGCAAGAACCGTCTGGCACACGCATCCGAAGGGCCAAGTTTTGATAGTAATTGAAGGAGAAGGTTTTTACCAAGAAAAAGGAAAAATAGCCCAAAATATCAAAAAAGGAGATGTTGTGAACATTCCCGAAAATACTGAACATTGGCACGGAGCCACTGTTTCAACAAAAATGATACATATCGCCATTACGAATTATAAAGATGATGTACAAGTCACATGGCTGCAACATGTTACAGACGAAGAGTATAATGATGTGAATAATAAATAAATCGTTTTTAAGGCTTGCCTTTTTTTAAAATAATAAGCTAATAAAAAGTCAATTTTAAAAAACACTTTGCCAATTCTCAAAATCATTATAAATTTTCAGTTTCTAAAAATTGATTTTAAAGTAAATACTTTCAATATAAATATTTTGATTTCCTTTTCTGAAAATGATAAAGAACTCATTTTGTATAAAAAAAATCCTACAAACAAAAAAAGAGCTTTTGTGACACTTATAAATTTCAATATCATCAATGAATTATCAGATTGAATAAATATATTTGTCTTTAATATTTTATTCAATCCTAGATAAAAATGAACAGACGAGAAGTCATTCGAAATGTAGCATTGATGTTGGGAGGGTCTTTCTCAGCTTCAACATTGAAGGCAATGGATAAATGGGATCCAACTACAAAACCCAAAGTCAAGATTGCTACATTCTCTTTTACTGAAATGCAACAAAAAATTGTTGCCGAAATTGCTGAAATTATCATTCCAAAGACTGAAACTCCCGGAGCCAAGGATGTTGGTGTTCCGGCGTTCATAGAAATGATGCTGAAGGATTGTTACAAGGAGCCCGAACAACTGAGTTTTATGGTAGGTCTGGCTTCAATGGAAAAAGTGAAATTTTTAAGTTTAAATTCGGATGAAAGGAATGGAGTTTTGAAGTTTCTAGAACAAGAAACTAAAAAAATGACAGGTAAATCGACTCCATTCTGGAGATTGATTAAAGAACTTACGCTTTTAGGATATTTTACATCTGAAGCAGGTTTAAAGGCCTCATTTGAATATGTTCAAATCCCTGGAAAACTTGAACTCATCAAGCTAAAACCCAATCAAAAATCTTACGCTTATTAAAAAGTCGCTACGAATTCCCAAATAATATTCATGTTTTATTTATGGATTCGTGGAATAATAACAAACATTTAAAAATAATGAATTTAA
>DAIQBE010000444.1:0-3603 GCA_036781325.1 Leadbetterella sp.
TTTGTATTATCAAAAATATCAATAGGAAAATTAGCCAATAATCCACCATCGACATATAAATCAACATTTTCATTATCAGTAAAATCTTCAAAAACTTTGCCTTCCTTGTTTAGCCAAATGCCCTTATAATAAATTGGAATAGACATAGAAACTCTAACAGCATCGGCTATTCTCATATTTGGATGAGTTTCATGTGAAAAAACTACCAATTTTTGCTGCGAAAGATTACATCCCGTTACATACAAATCTCGAAAAGGATACGTATTTGCCAATTTATGAAGTTCAGCAAAAGTTAAATTTGGATTACCCGTTCTTTCAAAAATCACGGCTTCCATTTTCTTTAAAAAACTTTCGCCTTTAAACCAACCAAACTCCTTAAAAAGCCTTTTGGAAGCTTTCACTACAAACCCATCATCATTAAAGGATTCTACAGGAGTATTCGAGATAATATTTAAAATTTCATCGGCTGAATAGCCCAATGAAAGTAAACACGCTTGGATTGCTCCTGCTGAAGTACCTGCTGTACGGGTAATACCTTTTAAAACTCCTCGATTTTCTAACTCTTTTAAAGCTCCTCCATAGGCGATTCCTTTGATTCCACCTCCTTCAAAAACAATATTTCTAATTATTTTATCTTGGGCAAAACTTACTTTTTGTTTAATTAAAAGCGTAAAACTTAGCAGCAAAATTAAATGTTTAATATTCATCAAAATTTGTGTTTTCAATTTAAACTTACATTAAAAGAAATTATTGTTTTTTGAAAATTAAAACTCCTATTAAAAAAATAGGTTAAATTGCAAAAAAATGAGAAAAACTACCTAGCCCCTTCATGAAATTTAGTATAATTACGGTATGTTTTAACAGTGAATCAACACTAGAACAAACAATACAAAGTGTTTTAAATCAAACTTTTAAAGATATTGAATACCTGGTTATTGATGGAGGATCTACAGATGGAACTTTAGCAATTTTAAACAAATACAAAGAGCATATTAAATTCATTTCTGAAAAAGATGCAGGCATTTATGATGCGATGAATAAAGGTTTAAGAATGGCGAAAGGCGAGATAATTGGCATGATTGGTTCTGATGATTTTTATCCTTCAAACGATGTGCTTCAACATGTTTCAAAGGCTTTTGATAAGTTCAAAACCGATGCAATTTATGGCGACAAACAATTTGTTAATCCCGACAATATAGATAAAGTAGTAAGGTATTGGACCGTTGGCGAATACAAGAAAGAAAATTGGCTAAAAGGTTTTATGCCACCGCACCTTTCGTTTTATGTAAAAAGAGCGTGCTATGAACAGTTTGGTAATTATAGAACAGATTTTACTTGCTCTGCAGATTATGAACTCATGCTACGAATGTTGTATAAAAATGGAGTTTCTGCCCATTACTTGCCAAAAGTTTTGATGACCATGAGAAATGGCGGAACGAGCACTGCATCATGGAAACATAGATGGATTGCAAATCAAGAAGATAGAAAAGCTTGGAAAGTTAATGGACTTCAACCCAAATGGTACACCCTTTGGTGGAAACCACTTTCCAAGATTGTACAGTTGTTTAAAGATAAATGATATAGTTTTTAAATTAAAACGAAGATTAAGAAATACATGAGAATAGTTATATTAACACAAGACGACCCTTTTTATTTAGGAAAAAATATAGATTTTTTGGTAAAAAATATGCCCAAATACGCTCAAATTGTCGGAACTGTCCTTTTTGAGGTTTCACCTTTTGGCAAGCGTGAGTCATTTTTTGATAAAATGAAGAAGACGTATGATGTATTTGGACTAAAATTTTTCGCTTATTACAGTTTTAAATTTATAAAATCAAAATTAAACCCTGGCAATTCTGTAGCAAAAGTTTTAGGAAAATACGGCATTCCTTTAATTCAAATAGAAGGAAACATAAACAGTAAAGAAAGCAGGGCTAAATTAAAAGAATTTCAGCCCGATTTATTGGTATCAATTGGTGGAAATCAGATTTTCAAGAAACCGCTCTTAGAACTTGCCACCTATGGGTGTGTAAATCTCCATACTGCTTTGCTGCCTAAATACCGGGGTTTGATGCCCTCGTTTTGGGTATTAAAAAATAAAGAAGAGTTTACAGGAGTTTCAGTTTTTTTTGTTGATGAAGGCATAGATTCAGGACCAATTTTAGTTCAGAAAAAAGTGAAAATTGGCAACAGAAGCCAGGAAGAGCTGATAAACCATACCAAACAAATCGGGATGGAAAGCATAATAGAATGTGTGGAAATGATTCAAAAAGGAGGATATCAACTAATTCCAAATCCTGCTGAAGAAATGACATATTTTACATTCCCAACTCGAAAAGACGTAGATGAGTTTTATGCAGCAGGAAAAAAGTTTTTTTAATGAAAATATTGACTTTTGACATAGAAGAATGGTTTCATATTTTAGACAATGAGGCTACCAAAACAGAGGCCGAATGGGAAGGCTTTGAGTCAAGATTGCACGGAAATATGGATCAAATTCATGGAATCCTGGAAAATCAGAAAGCGACATTTTTTTGTTTGGGTTGGGTAGCTCGAAAATATCCAGAAGTTTTAAGGGAAATTGACAACCGAGGGCATGAAATAGCTACCCATTCAGATTTACATCAACTAGCATACGAACAAAGCAGAACCATTTTTTCCCAAGATTTGGAGCGTTCTATAAAATCTATTGAGGATGTAATCGGCAAAAAAGTCAGAGCCTATAGAGCTCCTGGATTTTCGTTGATGAAAGAAAACAAATGGGTTTTTGAAGAATTGCTTAAAAATGGCATTGAAATAGATGCCTCCATTTTCCCAGCTAAACGCTCACACGGAGGTTTTGAGCAATTTGGACATGCTGAACCCTGCTGGATAGATATTGATGGTATGCGATTAAAAGAATTCCCTATAAACTTAGCCTCATTTGCTAATAAAAACTTAATTTTTTCAGGTGGAGGTTATTTTCGGCTATTACCGTTTCCTATTTTGGACAGGCTCACACAAAACTCAGATTACGTGATGACCTATTTTCATCCTAGGGATTTCGATGCACTACAACCCATGGTTCCCGGATTAAATTTAATTCGACAGTTTAAATCTTATTATGGCTTGAGAGGAAGTCTTTCAAAATTAAATAAACTCATTAATAAGCATGAATTTGTTGATATTCGAACTGCAGAATCAGCAATAGATTGGGGAAAGGCTAAAATAGTTAAGTTATAAAAAAAGGATACGAATTAAAAATCTGTATCCTTTTTTTATAAACATTAAATTAATTAACCCAAAAATGGATATTTATAATCTGTTGGTGAAACAAAAGTTTCTTTGATTGTACGGGCATTAACCCAACGTAACAAATTAAGTTTTGATCCAGCTTTGTCGTTTGTACCAGAAGCTCTGGCACCACCAAACGGTTGTTGACCAACTACCGCACCTGTAGGCTTATCATTAATATAGAAATTACCGGCTGCATTTACTAAAGTGGCAGTGGCTTGATCAATAGCATACCTATCTTGGGAAAAAACGGCCCCTGTAAGAGCATAAGGCGAAGTTGAATCTACTAAAGTGAGGGTTTCTTCCCATGCTTCTTCATCATATACAAAA
>DAIQBE010000445.1:0-3602 GCA_036781325.1 Leadbetterella sp.
TTCTTTAGTCCAAATTAACTTAACTGGTTTTTTTACTTTTCTGGCAATATCACATGCTTCGTTTAAAAAATCCATGTAAGCTTTTCTCCCAAATGATCCCCCTAATAATGTAACATTAATTTTAACTTTGTCCTCAGCCACTCCCAAATAGTTAGCTACTTGTGTTAAAGCTCCGTCAGGACCTTGTATGGGTGCCCAAACTTCCACTGTTCCATCATCTTTAATGTGTACGGTGGCATTTTCAGATTCTATGGCCGCATGTGCCAAGAAAGGGGTTTCGTAAACCGCTTCTAAATTTTGAGCGGCGGAATAAAAATTAGCATCAAAATCTCCTTTTTCTTCTGCCCTTATTCCTGGCTTTTTTGCCGCCGCATAGGCTGCCTCAAAATACTCAGTGGTATTTTGATTCATATATTTTCCCGTTTCAGCTTTCCAATTTACAGAAAGTGCTTTTGCTCCACTTAATGCTGCCCAATAATTTTGACCTATTACAGCTACTGCATCTACTTTAGTGTGAGGCATCGCTCTTTCAATTTTAACAACATCTAAAACTCCCGCAATCTTTTTTGTAGCGGTATCGTCAATAGAACCGATAGTATCATGAATACGTGGAGAATGAACAACGGAAGCATAGACCATCTCTGGTAAGACTACGTCAATTCCATAGACCGCTTTGCCTGTTACTCTGTCTGGTACATCAAGACGTTTATTGAATTTACCTAAAATCTTGAAGTCTTTTGGGTCTTTTAGTTTTGGATTTTTAGGAACTTCATAGGTGGAGGCCAAATCTGCTACCTCTCCAAAAGTAAGAATTTTGTTTGTGCCTTTTAAATATATTTTGCCGTTTTCAGCATAACATTCTTCAACTTTAACAGTCCATTTTTCAGCTGCAGCCTTAATCAACATTTCTTTAGCTGCGGCTCCTGCTTTGCGCAAAGGCATCCAAAGTCCTCTCACTGAACTACTTCCGCCCGATTGTTGGCTTCCATATTTACTACGTCCGTCTGACTGAATTATGCTTACTTGGTCTAAGCTTACTTCTAATTCTTCGGCTAAAAGTGAAGGAACAGCTTGAGTAGAGCCTTGGCCCATGTCAGGTCGGCTGTTTACTAAAGTAATTTTACCCGTATTTTCAATGATTATAAACGGATTTATTTCTAATGCTAAAGTGGCTTTGTTTAATTTTTTTAGAGCTATGTTGTTGGAAAAACCTTCCAAACCTATGCTCAAACCAATACCAGTTAGTCCAAGTGTTTTTAGGAATTCTCTTCTTTTCGTATTCATGATTGAAGCATTTTTGAAGCGTTTTTAATAGCATTATTTATCCTTTGGTAGGTACCACAGCGGCAAAGATTCCCTTCCATGGCAGTTAATATTTCCTCGTCGTTGGGAGATTTATTAGTTTTAAGCAATGCAAGTGCTGACATGATTTGGCCCGATTGACAATATCCACACTGGGGTACTTGTTCTTCAATCCAAGCTTTCTGAACTGCCTGAAGTATGGGTTCTCCAATGCCTTCAATGGTAGTGATTTTTGCTTTTTTTGACACAGCAGATATTGGCATTTGACAAGACCGAATAGCTTGCCCATCCAAGTGAACTGTGCAAGCTCCACATTGAGCCATTCCACACCCAAATTTGGTGCCTTTCAAATTTGCTAAATCTCTAATGGCCCAAACCAGAGGCATATCAGCCTCAGCTGTAATTTTAATGACTTTATTATTGATATTGAGGTTATAAATTGGCATAAGATTGAATTTTTAGTAAAAATATGAAAATGAATGGAAAGACCCAATAATTGTTTGAAATTTTAGTGGGAAGATATTTTTCGAAAATAGACGAATTGATCAAATTGCAAATTACTAAACTTATCAAATAAAATTCTATCTTTGCTTTTTTGAAATTAAAACTACTAGATGGGCATTGATTTAAGGAGTGATACGGTGACAAAACCCTCAAAAGGAATGCTGGATGCCATGTTTTCAGCTGAGGTAGGAGATGATGTTTTAGGAGATGATCCTACGGTAATTGCCTTAGAAAACAAAGTTGCAGATATGTTTGGGATGGAGGCAGCATTGTTTTGTACATCGGGTACTATGACTAACCAAATAGCTCTAAAGGCCCACACCTTTCCAGGGTCAGAAATTATTTGTGACAAATACTCTCATATTTATTTATATGAAGGTGGGGGGATTGCTCAAAATTCGCATGCGTCTGTTAAACTTCTAGACGGTGATAAAGGAAGAATCACCGCTGATCAAGTTAAAGAATCTATTAATAACCCAAATGATATTCATTATCCTTTGAGTGCTTTAGTTTCGCTTGAAAATACAATGAATAAAGGGGGTGGCAGTATATATGATTTTTCTGAAATTTTGAAAATAAAGGAAGTCTGTAAAGATAATGGGTTAATCTTACATTTAGACGGGGCTAGAATTTTTAACGCCTTGGTAGAAACCACGGATAGTCCTCTTGAATATGGGAAGGCTTTTGATTCCATTTCCATTTGTTTATCAAAGGGTTTAGGAGCACCCATTGGGTCTCTTTTATTGGGAAATGTCAATTTTATAAAAAAGACGAGAAGAATTAGAAAATCATTTGGTGGAGGTTGGAGACAAGCAGGATATTTAGCTGCAGCTGGAATTTACGCTTTAGATCATAATGTAAATCGTTTAAAAATAGATCATCAGAATGCAAAATCGATAGGAGATATTTTGAAAACCAAAAATTTTGTTAAAAATATCTATCCTATTGTTACGAATATTGTCATATTTGAATTAGAAAGTAATTGGGAAGTATCAGATTTTATAGAGACTTTAAAGCTTTATAAAGTATTTGTGGTACCTTTTGGCATTGGTTTAATACGAATTGTCACTCATTTAGATTTCTCATCTGAAAATTTAAATGATTTAGAAAGAATACTTACTCAAATTGACATAAAATGAAATTCGCTTTTTTTTGGCTATTTTTCATAAATTGGTCACTTACTTTTGCACAATTAGATTTCAAGAACTCCGTAAAGTTTAATGTTATTGGTCCGGCTTCTCGATTATATTCAGTACAATATGAAAGAAAAGTATCTGAGCACTGGGCATTTAATAATACGGTTTTTTATAGGCAAAAATCCCTTATTCCCTTTGGTGTACAAATAGATACTTTAGCAAAAAGGCATGGTTTGAATACCATAGGAATTAAGTTTCAACATGTTTTTATGAATGAAGCTCGGATGGGTGTTTTTGGCTATTCTCCAGAACTACGGTATTATTTTGGCCAAAATAAGAATAGGTTTTTCGTTTCGGCTTATGGGCAATACGAAAATTTTGATATGAATGTCCCTATTTCTTTGGCTGTTAAAGTAAGAGGATTGTTTTTAAACGATGTAAAAACTCCAATAGATTTTAACTTTCAAACACTTTCTGGAGGGCTATTAATAGGAAAGCAAATTAAATGGAACCGTTTTGGATTAGATATAGTAATTTTTGGACCTCATGTAGGGAAAGCAAGGAAATTTAATGCCTTAAATACGAGTGAATTGTTTTCTGAACTTTCTGCCGATGACCGTCATTATTTGAGAGATAAAATTGTAGAACGATTTGGGTTTT
>DAIQBE010000446.1:0-3601 GCA_036781325.1 Leadbetterella sp.
AAATAGTACGACAGAAAAATATCAAAAACTATTCAAATTCTTTACAAAAAATACCATTATTTCCAATTTTCTCAAACTTATTTTACAATATAAAAAATGGAGAATTTAAAAGTATTGACGATAATAATCATTAAAAAACTTACCAAATAATATATTTTAAGGCGGCTTTTTTCTGCCAAGCTTTTTATTGTTATTTGGAAATTATCTATTTCGGTTTCAAATTTTAGAATTAACTTTTTTCAATTATTTTTTTTAAAATGAACATGAAGCTGAGAGTTTTTTTTCAATTAAGCTTTGAATATCTGTTTGTAATTTTACATTTTCTCTTAAAACACATAAAATCTAATACTTTATTTTCAATTTGTTATTTTTATATCTGTTAGAAACACGGTTGAATAAAAATTAGTTGAATGAGGTAGTATATATTTATTTTGGAAAAAAAACACGCGAAATCAGACTATAATTGGTATTTAATTAATAAAATTAATGATTAGTTTTAATATTGAAATTGAAAAATTTAAAATAACGGAAAGGCGAAAAAAGAAAAAATGGTTAAATAATTTAATTTTCCAGGAGAACTATAAATTATTGGAATTGAATTATATTTTTTTAAATGATGAATCATTATTAAAAATCAATAAAGAATATCTCAATCATGATACCTACACTGATATAATTACTTTTGATAATTCTGAAAAAAATAAAATTATTGAAGGCGATATTTTCATAAGTGTAGATAGAATTAAAGAAAACGCATTATTGTTTCATGTAAGTTTTGAAACAGAAATGATTCGAGTAATGGCACACGGCTTATTACACTTGTGTGGTTATTTAGATAAAAAGAAAAAAGACATTAGAAATATGAGAGAGAAAGAAAATTATTATTTGGAACAATATGGCAAATTTTAATATAGATGTAAATAAAATGACCACTTACGACGCCATAGTTATTGGTTCTGGCATTTCTGGAGGATGGGCAGCTAAAGAATTGTGTGAAAAAGGATTAAAAACTTTAGTTTTGGAACGTGGCCGAGATATAAAACATGTGGATGATTATCCAACAGCATTCAAAAGCTCTTGGGATTTTGAACATAGAGGAAGAGAGACTAAAATTGAAAAAAATAATAATCCTATTGTAAATAAATGTTATGCTTATGATGAGGCAACTCAACACTTTTTTGTTAAAGATGATGTTCATCCGTATGTTCAAGAAAAGCCTTTTGATTGGATAAAAGGATATCAAGTGGGTGGAAAGTCTCTAATTTGGGCTAGACAAACTCAAAGGTGGTCTGATGCCGAATTTGAAGGACCAGCAAGAGATGGCTTCGCAGTAGACTGGCCCATTCGATACAAAGACATAGCGCCCTGGTACAGTTATGTTGAAAAATTTGTAGGAATAAGTGGTAATAAAGATGGAATTCCTACGCTCCCAGATGGAGAATTTTTGAAACCTTGGGAATTAAACTGCGTAGAAAAACATATTCAAAAAGAAATAGCGAAAAAATATACAGATAGACAAGTAATAATTGGTCGTTGTGCTCATTTAACTGATCCGCAACCAATTCACTTTGAACAAGGGAGAGCCCAATGTCAGGCTCGGCATTTATGCTACAGAGGATGCCCATTTGGAGCATATTTCTCTTCTAACTCTTCCACAATTCCTTGGGCGGCAAAAACTGGAAATCTTACATTACGCCCATTTTCTGTAGTACATTCTATTATTTTTGATGAAAAAACTCAAAAAGCCTCAGGTGTAAAAGTAATTGACACAAATACAAAAGAGGAATTTGTTTATTATGCCAAAATCATTTTCTTAAATGCAGCTTGTTTAAATTCTAACCTAGTTTTATTGAACTCTAAATCAAATAGATTTCCTAATGGAATTGGTAATGACAATGACTTATTAGGGAAATATATTGCTTTTCATCAATATAGAGGGCAAGGAAACGCTAAAATGAAAGGATTTGAAGATAGCTATTATTATGGAAGGAGACCAACTTCCGCTTTTATGCCATCATTTAGAAATGTTAAAAAACAAGAAATGGATTTTCAAAGAGGATATATGGTAGCATTTTCTGCTGGAAGAGGACAGGGTATTGCCTCACCACATTCTTTTGGAGAAGAATTTAAAAGCGATAGTTCAAAACCGGGAGAATGGGCTATTTATATCCAAATGCAAGGCGAAACCATTCCAAAAGAAAGTAATTTTGTTCATTTGTCAGAAAAATTAGATCAATGGGGAATCCCACAATTAGCAATAAATATTGATTATGATGAAAATGATCATAAAATGATGAAAGATTTCCAGCAACAGGCCTCTGAAATGTTAGAAAATGCCGGTTGTAATAATATTTCAATGTTTGACAGCCATCAAAACCCCGGTTTGGATATTCATGAAATGGGAGGAGTTAGAATGGGAAAAGATCCTAAAACTTCACTGCTCAATGAATTTAATCAGTTACATTTATGTAAAAATGTTTTTGTTACGGATGGTGCAGCAATGACTTCTGTCGGAAATCAAAACCCATCTTTGACGTTTATGGCATTGACAGCAAGAGCCGTGGACTATGCTGTTTTACAATTGAATAAATTAGATTTATAAGTATTTTGTTTGGAAAAGGGAAATCATTTTTTTTAAATTAGTACCCTAAATTTAAAAAATTTAAAAATATTTATAAAGCTTTAAAATCAAAATAATATTGAAGATTAAATTAATTGTTGTTGTTTGTTTCCTTCTTTTTTGTCTTAGTTCTTGTTTCAAAAAATATATTGTAACAGAGAAAGAGATAAAAAAGCATTACGATTCTTTAACATTTAAACCCAATTATGAGGTTTTAAAAACTAAAAATTCCCAAACTTTCCTTGCAACTTTTGGAAATGATTCTTTACCGCCTATTCTTTTTATTCATGGAGCCCCCGGCCGCTGGGAAGGTTTTAGTAAACAGTTAGATGATAAGTCCTATCAAGAAAAATATCATTTACTAGCACCCGATCGACCTGGATATGGGAAATCTTATTATAAAAAAAAGTACAAACATGTTTCAATAGAAAGACAAGCTGAAATATTGGAGAAGGTGATAGAATTAAATAAATCATCTAAAAAAGCAATTATAGTGAGTAGATCTTATGGTGCACCAATTGGAGCATTTATGGTAGCTAAAAATCCAGAAAAATATCAGAAACTAATTATGATGGCACCAGCAATTAATCCAGACGCAGAGAAATTTTTTAAATTTTCGAAATATGGTAAATGGTTCATTATTCGGTGGTTTTTACCTAAAAGATTTAATACTGCCACCGATGAAAAATTTGCCCATGCTGAAAATCTTAGAGGAATTGAGTCTATTTGGCAAAAAATAAATATACCCACAGTTGTTATGTACGGAGGTAAAGACTGGGTAGTTTCTATTGAAAATTTTGAATATGCTAAAAAGAAAATGGGGATGGATAGTTTAAAACAATATATATTTATTCCTGAAGCTGGTCATAGAATTAGCCGTTCACATTCAGAACTACTAAAGAAAATAGTATTTGAATAAATTTTGCATGATTTAAGTAATTTATTATTATTATTTTCTGAAAAAAATAAGAAATATTTTTA
>DAIQBE010000447.1:0-3593 GCA_036781325.1 Leadbetterella sp.
AATTCAAATGTTACAATAAGCTTTACTACCTCTGGTACTTTTGCTCCAGGAAATACATTTAAGGTTTTATTATCAGATGAAAATGGGAGCTTTAATAATTCTCCGGTAATTATTGGCACTACCAATGTGGCGGGCTCCGTTTTATGTACTATTCCAAGTACAATAGTAGGAGGAGAGAACTATAGAGTTAAAATAATTTCTACAGATTTGGCAACTACTGGAAATACTAATTTAATAGCTTTAACGCTTCATCCTTTGGTGGCAAATTTAGTGAGTCCGGCTAATGATTATCCTTCAGGAACGATTACTAAGCAAGCAGTCCAGGTTATCAATGCTAGAAATAATATCTCTGGAGTATCTAATGTTCAATACAAAGCCGGGAATGCTATTAATTTAACCCCAGGTTTTCAAGTGGTTTCTAGCGTTGGGTCAAGTTTCAAAGTTAGCATTGGTGGGTGTAATTGATGATTAGGTAAGTAAAATAAATTTTTAGATTGCTTTTTTTAACAAAGGATTTTAAATTAACGTAGTTTTATTAAACCAAGGTTTCACAGATATCTTCAGTGAACTCCTTGGTTTTTTTATAAAAATCAACTTATTACTGGATTATTAATCAATTTTTCATTTTCATTCAATAAACTGAATCTTTCCAAATTTTAAGTAAAATTTTGAATATGCTCTTTAGATTGGAATACTATAATTGATAGAGAAAGTTTTATATATTTGAATCATTTAAAAATGAATATGAGGGTAAAAATTGTATTGACATTATTTTTTTCTTTGATAATCGGATTTTCATTTTCCCAATCTTTACGTCCAAATTTTCATTATTCACCCTCAAAAAATTGGGTAAATGATCCGAATGGTTTAGTTTTTTTAGACGGAGAGTATCATCTTTTTTTTCAATATAACCCTTTTGGAGATAAATGGGGGCACATGAGTTGGGGCCATGCAGTAAGCAAAGATTTACACAATTGGGAAACCTTACCCCTGGCATTACCCGAAATTCAAAATATAGATGGAAGCACCACAATGATTTTCTCTGGGTGTGTAGTGATAGATAGTTTAAATACTTCAGGTTTTTTTGACAAAGGATTCATAAAAGGAATGGTGGCAATATTTACCTCACATGTTTCGAAACCCGGAATTGATCTGGCTCAACATCAAAGCTTGGCCTATAGCTCTGATAAAGGCAGAACGTGGAAATATTTTGCAAAAAACCCAGTCTTAGCTATTGGAATTACCAATTTTAGAGACCCGAATGTGATTTGGTGGCCTTCTGAAAAAAAATGGATAATGACGGTGGTGAAACCATTAGAATATATAACCCAGTTTTATGAATCCAAAGATTTGAAATCTTGGAAATTTATGAGTGAGTTTGGTAAACAAGGAGACATGACAAAGATTTGGGAATGCCCTTCCCTAATACGTGTACCTATTGAAAACTCATCAGCATCTAAATGGGTTTTGATGATTTCTAGTGGACACCGCCAAAAAGGATATTTGGCAATGCAATATTTTGTAGGCGATTTTGATGGGAAAAACTTCAAATCTCAAGAACAAAAAGAGGTGCAGTATGTAGATGAAGGTAAAGATTTTTATGCGGCTATTCCGTTTTATAATTTACCTAAAAACAAAAAAAAGCCAATAATTATTGGTTGGACTAATGATTGGGAATATGCTAACGATATTCCTTCAGAAGGTTACAGAGGAGGTTTTTCGGTGGCAAGAGAATTAGTTCTTTACAAAGAGGAAAACACATTTAAACTAAAACAGACTCCAATTATTCATCAAAGGGTTTTTACAGAAACAAAATTTCTTAAATCCGGCGAATTATTTACATCAAAAGTGGGCGTAAATACCAAAAATTCCTATCTGTTAAAATTGGAAATCGATCTGAGAAATAGTAAAGGTTTTGATTTGAAACTATTAAACAATAAAGACAATTTCGCTTTGCTATCGTATGACCTTGCTTCTGAAAGTCTTTCGTTCGATAGAACCAAATCAGGGAAAGTTGATTTTCATAAACGTTTTCCGAGTGTAGAGTTTGTAAAGCTAAAGCCAGAAAATCATATATTAAAATTGGATATTTTAGTTGATAAATCAATAATAGAAATTTTTGCAAATGATGGAAAAGTGGTAATGACCGAATTAGTTTTTCCATTTAGTACAGAAGGAGAAGTAGAAATTATTTGGAAATAGTTTTATGATGTCAAAGGAAAATATTGTTACATTCTTTAAACAGAGGAAATGATTTAATTCAATTATTTGACTGACATTTATCATTCAATATTTAAAATATATGCAGTTGTTTTGAAACTCAAATAACAAATAAAAATGCAAAACAAAACCTATATTTTCGATTTACATGAAGACCATGGAACATGGCTTAAAGCTTTAGATTTTTATCAAGACGAAATCCAAGTTTTCAAAAATAGATTAGCAGAGATAAGTGCTAAAAATTCTGCTCATGATGTAAAGCACGAAGTTGAAAAGTTTGAAAATCGTTTTTTCATTCAAAAAAATGAAATTGATTTATTGAAGCATTATATCAATCATTCAGAAGCAGAATTGGTGGACGAAATAAAGGCTAACCCCATTGCCTCTGATCATAGAAAAACAGAGGAGGATTTGCCACTTCGAGAGAGATTTGAAATATTCGAAAAACTATTCAAAGAGCTAAAAGTTGATTTTAATGAATTTGTAGCTAAGTACTTATAAAAAAAGAGGAGATTTAAAATCTCCTCTTTTTTTATCTTTTAAATTCGATTGTGCTTAACTTTTTTGATTTTCATTATTTTCCGATTTTTAAAAAAATAGATATACCGCAAACGATTTTACCTTTTAATTTTCAATTAGAATTTCTTTACATTTTTTTCAAACTCAATATTTTCATTTTAAAATTTAAGTGCCTTAAAGAATTAAATTTTAGCGTAAACGCTATATGTATTTCTTTGAACCTTAAATCTTCAATAAATACGATCACTAATTTTAGTGAGTAACAAGAAATTTTTTAATGCCTTTTGTTTTTGCCAATTCTTATTATTTGTTGATTTGAATAAAAAATAAATCAACAGAATAAGTTTTATTAAGAGTGCGCGAAGCGCTTTTGAAAACATTCATATTATTTTAAATTATCAATTTAGAGGTAATGAATTGATAAAAATCAGTTTATTAACCTAAACGGTAGGACGCTAGATATCCTAAAAATCAAGATGAAAACTAATCCTTATTTTTCAGGTTTAAAAACTATAGTAGAGATTTTGTATTCTCAGCCACTTTCTCCAATTTTATATTAAAAAATTTAAGTACTCTATTAATAAAAAATAATAGGTATGAAAATTGATAATAAATATCCTAAGTAAATAAAAAAATTTCTTTTTCAAAAATTTGAATTAGGGCCTAATTGTAAATTTTAATAAATATTATTGCATGGAAAAAGTGCTTTCTAAAATAGTATTAGATTATTTGAAACACTCAAATTCTTTTAGATTCTTGAGATTTTTAGTTTTTGGTTTTATTATTTTGTTTTCTTCTGAATCAATTTTTGCTCAAACTAAAATGTGGCAAAATATAGATGGTGAACCTAATTC
>DAIQBE010000448.1:0-3585 GCA_036781325.1 Leadbetterella sp.
TCAGTTGTTGAACAACTAGGCGAATATAAAAGAGACAACAATGTAGCTGTTTTACAATTAGATAGATGGAAAAAAGTACATAATTCGAGGGCTGAATGGTCAAAAAGCTTGAATTTATATCCAGAAATGGTGGAAGAATTGTTTAAATTGATTCATATGGAATCTATTAGAAAACAAACTGAAGTAATGAATCAGCAAAATGCCTAATTAATTACTAATGAAAGCACCACTCTTATTTTGAGTGGTGCTTTTTGTTTTAATTTTGATTGGTTTTTATTATTTCACAGATTCAACCTATTTTTTATTGACTAAAATTCAATTTTTGGGTCAATTTTATTTGATAAGCCAACAAAAAATTATGTACCGCCGCTTTTGAAAAAAATGTTAATTTTGGATTAAATTATTAAAGGAAAATATGGATAGTGAATTTTTACCTAGAATAGGAATTACAATTGGGGATATCAATGGAATTGGACCTGAGGTTTTATTAAAAGCATTAGCTACACAAAGAATAAATAAAATATGTATTCCTATCCTATACGGTTCTGGCAAACATTTAAATAAGTATAAAACACTAATTGAAATGCCAAATTGGCAATATGTTATTGTGAATGAACCTAAACAGGCTTTATCTAAGAATTCAAGTTTAATAAACTGTTTGAATGGAGAGTACTTTGAAATTGAATTAGGGAAACTAGATAAAAAAGCAGGTCAATTGGCATTTGATTCATTAAAAAGAGCTACAAATGATTTGAAAAATGGACAAATTGATGCATTAGTAACTGCTCCAATTTCAAAGGAAAATATTCAAAGTGATACTTTTAAATTTCCAGGCCATACCGAATATTTGGCAAGTGAATTCGACAAAAAAGAGGTTTTGATGTTTATGGTCAGTGAAGATATTAGAATTGGAGTTGTTACTGGGCATATACCTTTGGAAGAAGTAAAAAAAACTTTAACTAAAGAATTAATAACTTCCAAGCTAAATATAATGTTAAATTCATTAAAAATAGATTTTGGTATTCAAAAACCTAAAATAGCAGTATTGGGGCTTAATCCACATGCTGGAGAAAATGGGCTATTAGGTAATGAAGAAAAAAACATCATTAACCCAGTAATTGAATCTTTTAAAGTAAAAGGAAATTTAATATTTGGATCTTTCCCCACCGATGGTTTTTTTGCAAGTGGCCAATATAAAAAATTCGATGGCATTTTGTCAATGTATCATGACCAAGGATTAACCCCTTTTAAAATGCTGGCATTTGAAACAGGAGTAAATTTTACTGCTGGTTTATTAGGAATCAGAACTTCTCCTGATCATGGAACTGGATTTGATATTGCTGGAAAAAACATTGCAGATTCATCTTCTATGTTACATGCAATTTACACTGCTGTAGATATTGCTAAAAAAAGGAAAGAATATATAGAAATTGAATCAACTGCATTAAAGCATCAAAAGATTGATATCGATAGCTTAAGAAAAGAGAAGATCTAAAAAATATTGGCCAAGTCTAGATTTTCAAAAGGACTTCTTAGTTGTGTAAAATCTGTTTTTACAAATTGTAAATATGCACTAGTGGTTTGGATATTATTGTGACCTAAAACTTGTTGCAAAATATGAACGTCAATTCCCATTTGAAGAGAATGCACCGCAAAACTGTGTCTCAATGTATTTAATGTTGCGGGTTTATTAATTCCAGATTCTATAACTGCTTTCTGAAAAAACAATTGGATATTTCTTGCTGAATAATATCCTTCTCCACCGGACCCCGGAAATAACACTTTTGTTGGATTAAATTTTAGTAGATATTTATCTATAAATTGGCTTAAATTTGGGGCAAGTCTAAGTGTTCTATTCTTCTTTGAATTTTTATGTTTTATTGTAATTGTATTATTTTCCACATCAATATCATTGCATTCTAAATTTATTACTTCGTTTATCTTTAAACCGACATTATATACTAACATTATTAGCAATTTGTGTTTAATGTTTTTAATACTGTTAAAAAGTTGAACTAATTCTTCTTTAGATAAAATATCAATAGATTGTTCCTCTTTTATTTTCCCAGTTGCTTTAATATTTAATATTTTTGAAAATATTACTTCATAAAAAAGCTTAATTGCCTTTCCTGTTTGAGTGGCATCTTGCTTTGATGATTTCGTACTAGCTATAGCAATTAAGTATTCTGAAATGAGTTCATCGGTTATTCTACTTTGTGAATAATCCCTAAAATGGTTATAAAAAACAAATATTGCATTCCTGTATGCAGCAATAGTGGCGGAATTATATTTTCCTTTTTTTAAGTGCTCAGTAAATCGTTCAATAAGGTGGGTCACGCTTTAAAATTTTTAAAAATTTTACTTATATTTGAAATCAAATTTACATTTTTTTTTAAAATACTGTAGTACTTTTCGATGTTAATATTTTTTGTCGGCATATATTTATTTTTTACGCTATTTATTGGCTGGCTTTCTTCAAGATTTATTAAAAATTCTAAAGACTATGTTTTAGCAGGTAGAAAAATGCCAACTTTTGTAGTAGCATCTGGTTTGTTCGCCACATGGTTTGGTTCTGAAACCATTATGGGTGCATCCTCGGAATTTTCTAAACATGGTCTTCTAGGGGTAATTGAAGATCCTTTTGGAGCTTCCTTATGCTTATTACTAATTGGATTATTCTTTGCCAGACCCTTATATAAATTAAAACTCTACACTTTTAGTGATTATTTTAGATTAAGATTTAATAAAAAAGTAGAATTGGTATCTGCTTTGTTAATGATTCCCTCCTATTTTAGTTGGATTGCTGCACAATTAGTTGCACTTGCAGTAGTACTCAATGCAATTGCTGGAATACCTTTTTATATTGGAGTAATAATTTGTGCTAGTGTGGTTTTATTTTATACCTATATTGGTGGAATGTGGTCTATTTCAATTTCTGACACTATTCAAACGGTTTTAATTATTGTTGGGCTTATTGCTTTATGTTTTCAATTCTATCATAAAGCAGGTGGCTGGCAAAATATTTCAACTAAAATTCCCGATGGTTTTTTTAGAATTATTCCAAAAGAAAATACAGGGCAAGCCTGGCTAACTTATTTTGCAGCTTGGATTACCATTGGTTGGGGCTCTATTCCCCAGCAAGATGTATTTCAACGTGTACTATCTGCTAAATCAGAAAATGCGGCGGTAAGAGGATCAATTATCTCTGCCTTTCTTTATTTAACTATTGCTTTTCTGCCATTAGCCATAGTGTTTTTTGGATTAATAGCCACTCCAGCATTTAAAAGTATTGATTCTCAATTGTTTATTCCAAATCTAGTTTTATTTCATACTAATATAGTGATGCAAATTTTGTTCTTTGGGGCTTTACTTTCTGCAATTTTAAGTACGTGTAGTGCGGCAGTTTTAGCTCCAGCTACTGTATTAGCAGAAAATATTATAAAACCTCATTTTTTAAACAAGCATTATGTATCATGCAAATGACAATTGCTCCAGTTCATTTTGTTTTCAAAAAAGAAGCATCGTAAATTTGATAAATTGGTTCATGTGTTGTTTTGTTACATTTTATCAAGATGCTCTAAATAA
>DAIQBE010000449.1:0-3575 GCA_036781325.1 Leadbetterella sp.
CTAAAACTCGGCTTAACTGTTGGAGTTCCTTTTGATTTTTCTGCCAATAATTTTTGAATAAGTCTATTTTTCTCTACATCCAGTTCTTTTAATTTTATTGCTTCTTTTTCAATGTCAAAGTAAATGGTTCCATCAATTATAGTCTTTTCTGGTTTAGCATAAATTGAAAGTGGATTAGTATTCCATAGTACCAAATCAGCATCTTTTCCTATTTTTATAGAACCCATTCTTTCCTCTAAATGAAGCATTTTTGCTGGATTTAGTGTTACTGTTTTCCAAGCTTGCTCTTCTGTTAATCCTCCATAAAGTATAGTTTTAGCCGCTTCTTGATTTAATCTTCTGGCCATTTCTGCATCATCTGAATTTATTGCAGTGTTTACTCCAACTTTAGTCATGATAGCTGCATTGTAGGGAATTGCTTCTTTAACTTCCATTTTATACGCCCACCAATCAGAAAAAGTAGAAGCATTAACACCCCTTGCCTTCATTTTATCCGCTACTTTGTATCCTTCTAATATGTGGGTGAGTGTATTAACTTTAAAACCCAAAGAATCGGCAAGTTTCATTAGCATATTAATTTCTGATTGCACATAAGAATGGCAAGTAATGTTTCTTTTACCTTCTAAAATCTCAACTAGCGCATCCAATTCTAAATCTCTTCTTGGCATAGTCAATCCAGTTTTAACTTTCATTGCATTGTAATTTGCCCATTCTTTTTTATAATTTATGGCTCTTCCAAAAGCATCATGAAAAACCTGTTCTACTCCCATTCTTGTACTCGGAAATCTATTGGGTCTTGTGGGTGAATTACCTCTTTTAACATTCTCTCCTAAAGCAAATTTTATAAATTTTGGAGAATTTTCAATGATAAGTTTATCTGGAGCCTCACCCCATTTTAATTTAATCAATGCTGATTGACCACCAATACAATCGGCAGATCCATGCAATAATTGAGCGGCAGTTACTCCTCCGGCAATTTGCCTGTAAATATCAATATCTTCAGAGTTTACTGCATCCTCTTGTCTTACTTCTGAAGAAACAGTTTCGACTTCGTTAATTGAAAATAAGGCGATATGACTATGTTCATCTATTATCCCAGAAGTTAAGTGCTTGTCTTTCCCATCTATAACTTTTGCAGAAGGAAAAGTTAAATTTGGCCCAATGCTTTCAATTTTTCCATTCTTTACAAATACATCGGCAATTAGTTTTCCTTCTTTTTCATTTGTCCAAATCGTTGCATTTTTAATCAATATATCTTCTTTTACTAATTTTTGAGAATTACCAAAAGCCATAAATGGATAGATTACTTCTCCAATCTTAGGAATTTCAGATTTCTTAATAGAATCTTGTTTTGCTTTATTTACGCTTATTTTATTGATTAAAGCTTTCCAAACAATTTTTTGGCCTAGGTTATCTCTTCCTTCACCTTCTATCGATGTGGAGTCAATAATTCCTGTTAATCTATACAAACCTTCGGATTTTGCATTTCTTTTAAAATTAATAGTTAAGAAATTTTTGTCTCTTACAACTGTAGTTTTGATCTTTGTTGTATCATTTTCTATTATTTCAATAGATGGCCTCTCGTTTTCTCCAGTGATTTCAAATTTTAGATTAGATTGTCCCCCTATAGTTAAATCATATTTCCCGTTTATATTAGCCAATGAAATATCAGTAATTATATATTTTTTACCTTGAACCCAGTTTTCGAGAATCTTATTTTTGGATTCAAATATTTCATCTGAAGTTATTAAAAAATTTGCTAATAAGCCATTTTTTATACTACCTACCAAATCATCAATATTAAGTAATTTTGCTGGACTTCCAGTTAAAGCATTCAGAGCCATACTTTTGTCTAATCCACTTGAAATTGCCTTTTGAAGGTTTGGCATAAATAAGGATTTATCAATTAAATCTACTGGAGAAATAGAGAAACTTATTCCATTAGAAGCAATTTTAGCCAAATTAGAAGGAGCCATTTCCCAATGTTTTAAATCGGTTAATGAAATCTTTTCCGCATCCATTGGATCTTCTACATCTAAAGCTTTCGGAAAATTAATTGGGACAATGAGGTGTGAGTTAATATTTTTTAATTCATCAATTCTTTGATAATCGTCCCCACCAGATTTAATAATATATTTTACTCCAAACTCTTTTCCTATCTTGTCTGCTCTCAAAGCATCTAAAACACTTTTTCCATTAAATACTGAAGGCAGCGTTATATTTTTAGAAAACATTTCTAGCGAAATGTTTCTCTCTAATTTAGCATTTGTATTTTTATACCAAAGTGCATCATAATATGTTTGTCGCAAAAGTGCAACTGAACCCATTAAAGAAACCGGATAAGTTTGTGTGGATGTACCTTTATCAAATGAAAAATGGTTAGAGATTTCATTTCTTAGTAAGATTTCTTGCTCTTTTCCTTCCGCTAATGATGCAAGAACAGAAGTACCTCTCACTATCCCATCTTTATTATGTGAAACCACCGATCCAAAACCAATCTTTCTAAGTTCCTCTGCCGATTTTGAATTGAATTTCAATAAATCTGCAGCTTTTATTTCAGGCTTTATTGCCTGATTCCATGCATAAGCCCCTTCTTTTGAAGAATAAAACTGGGTTTCACCAAAACCACCGCCTCTGGTGCGTTTGATTTCCGGCATGCCATAATCTGAATAAATGTCTATAAAAGAAGGATAGATATGCTTTCCTGTTAAATCTATAACAACAGCTGATTTAGGGTAATCAAAATCTTTTCCAATTTTTTCAATTCTATCTGATTTAATTAAAAGCCAACCGTTTTGAACAGTAGTTTTAGCATCCACATGAATTGTTGCGTTTTTAAATAAATAATATTCAGACCTTAGATCTTTCACTCCGTTATCTGGAAATGTACTTTGACAAAATGCAGAAAAAGAAGAAGTTAGAATGCTTAAAAACAGTATAAGTTTTCTTTTCATAAAATATTGATTGATTGATTTTTGAATAAGTTTTAAATATAAAATAAACAAATTAAATAATATTCAAATGAACCCATTTTAGTCATTTGTATAGATAAAATCAACTATTTTGTGGATGTTATTTCTTTATACATATAAGTAGTATTATCATGTTTATTATTTCAAAAGGAAGAAAATAAATAAATCAACGCACCAAAAAGGTCAATATATGTAATATTTTTCAAACATTGAAAAAATTGACTTTTCAATTCTTTCAATAATAGTTAACTTTGTTCAAAAAATATTTTGATGAAGCCTACTTTATTAATTTTAGCTGCTGGAATGGGAAGCAGATATGGGGGAATAAAACAATTAGACAGTTTTGGTCCAAATGGGGAGACAATTATTGATTATTCTCTATTTGATGCTATTCGAGCTGGATTTGGAAAAATAGTTTTCATCATTAGAGAAGAGTTAAGAGAAGACTTCATAAAGGTTTTTGGGCCAAAACTAGATGGAAAAATAGCATATGAATTTGCCATCCAAGGCTTTGATTCTTATCTGCCAGAAGATTTAAAAAATGTAAAAAGAGAAAAGCCCTGGGGAACGGGTTATGCGGTTTTGTGTGCTTGGAATAATACA
>DAIQBE010000450.1:0-3559 GCA_036781325.1 Leadbetterella sp.
AACTAGTTAGGATTTAATTAGTTTTATTTTTTAAGTCCCCACAGAGTCTCCGTAAGGGACTCTGTGGTTGCTTCTGAGCAGGAATATTTATTTGGCGTTGCAATTAGATTCATTTTATCTATAAATACTACTAGGCAATTTCTATTTAATGTGTGCTTTAAGTCCCCTCAGAGTCTCCGTAAGGGACTCTGTGGGGATCTTTGTACAAAGAAATGGCACAATAGCTAAATTATAAGGCATAAAATTAAGTTTGAATCAAATTATAAAAAAAAAGTGCTTGACAAGACATCAAGCACTTTTATAAAGACTCAAAATAAAATTATTTTGCATTATCAGGATTTAACAAATCATAAAATTGATCTAATTTAGGCATCAAAATTATTCGTGTTCTTCTATTTGTAGTTCTTCCTTCAGGAGTATCGTTAGAGGTTAATGTATTAAACTCTCCCCTTCCAGCTGCAATTAATTTATTTGGATCTACTCCAAATTTCGTCATTAATGTTCTAACTACTGATGTAGATCTCTTTACACTTAGATCCCAATTATCTTCAATGCAATTTGTTTTAATTGCCACATTATCAGTATATCCTTCCACCATCATTTCAAGATCTGGCCTTGATTTAAGAATTTTTGCAACCTTTTCTAAAACAGCATTTGCATTATCCGTCATTTTAAAACTTCCGCTTGTGAATAACATTTTGTCCGATAAATTTACCATTACAACAGTTTTATCTACTTTAACTTCAATATCAGTGTCATCTAATCCCTCACTCAATGTACTTTTTAGGTTTACAGCTAATGCTAAATTCATAGAATCTGCCTTTGATTTAGCGGCTTGTAGTAAACCAATATACTTATCTTTTTTCTCCAATTGTGCCAAAGTTTTATTTATATTTTCATTGGCAGCTTGGCTTAGCACAGTTAAACCACCTAATTGTTGCATTTGACCGTCTCTAACTTTTTGCAAATCTGCGATTTGAGCTCTTAGTTCGTTCATTTGGTCATTACGACCTTCTATAGCAGCTTTATTGGCGGCAGCCATCTTCTCCTTTTCCTGCTCACAAGTAACTAACTTGTTTTTAAAATCATTAATCATTTCTCCTCTTCTTTCAATATCTGCTTTAGAAGCAGCAAGCTCGGATTGAAGGCTGACAAATTTCTTTTTAGCAACACAAGAAGAAAATAACACAGCGATAATAACAAAAAAACTAAATTTTTTTAACAGATACATCATAATAAATTTAAGGGTAAATAATTTAAAGGTGCAAATATACAAAATGAGAAAATATTAAATATAAAGTAAGAAGAAAAATTAATTCATAAAATCACCACTTTTAATAAAATTATTTCCTATTACTGGCTTATTGTATAAATACGCCCAACACTCGAATTCTTTTTCAGAGGAAATCAACTTCACTTTTATGAGATTTCTCTTGTAAATTGAATTTTCAGCATCCATAGGAATGTACTCTTCATAATCATCTAATTGAACAAAAAAAGTTTTGGGATCTATGATTTCATACACTTCCCCAAATACTTCAAAATCTTCGTTTTCACCATTTTCTACTAAACCAGGATAGGTGCTTATTCGAAATAGCTTGCCTTTGCATTTTGCTTTACCCATGAAATTTGCATTCTTTTTTAAAAAATCTTTAAAGGGATTTTTTGGGTAACCTGACATCAATGTGCCATAAACAAAAATAAATTCCTTTTTCATTTTTTTAATTATTTTAAGATTCGTTTTTCTACATCGCTTAATAAAAATAGCAATTCTTGATTCTCATTTTTAAAAAACCGCGATGCTTTCTTTAATTGAAAAAAAGCAGTATCCCAATCTTCTAAAAAATAATGACATTTCGATTTGAAAGCATAAATATCAATTATGGTGGTATCAAATCTTAATGCTGTATCAAAAGACTGTAAAGCTGCGGCATAATTTTCAAAATAAAAATGACATTTGCCAATATAAAAATGTAAAAAAGCTGATTTTGGATAGGATTTAATTTCCTTAGAAAAATAATTAAATGCAGTATCTATTTTGCCGATATTGTATAAGATTATTCCTTCTTTAAAACCTTTTGTAGCAATTTCTTCCTCTGTTTCAGAAAAAGAGATTTCGCCCATTAGCCATGCATGCAAAAAAGTAGGAACCAAAAAAAATAACAATTCCATGGTTAAAGCGCCTCTAATTCGGCTTTAAGTTTTTTAGTTAAACCTAGTTTTACTATTTCGTAAGATTCAGAAACCAAAGAAAAAACTAATTCCTTTTTTACGGAGAAATCTATCAAAATAGAGTTCCAATGAACTTTGCTCATATGAAAAGCACCTGTAATAAACTCATATTCACTTCTCAAAACCTGATTAATCTCAGGAGAATTTTTTAAACTAATACTAAGATCTGAGGTATCTAGTGGTAATAAAGCAAACATTTTCCCCATAACTTTAAATACTAAAACATCAGGGCCAAATGGACATTCTTCTGTCACTCCTTTGAAGTTTAAACAATAATCCCTCAATTCCTCAATATTCATTCTCTGGTAAATGCTCTATACATTAAAACAATCAAACAAATCAGAAACATAACAATCGAAATCTTATTGATCCCATGCATCATTTTAAGATTAGTACTCACAGGATATTTTCCTTCTTTGTCTTTTTTGAATACCCGAAAAAAGTATTGAAAGACCTGACCAATATTTAAGAGCGAAAGTATTTTTTTCATTTTTGTTTTATTAATTTTTTAAACTAATTCTTCAATTTGTTCTGGCTCTAACCACCTTCCATCTTCTTTAATAAGTTCAATTAACTCATCTACGGCGTTTTGGGAAGCAACTGAACGTTTCATTATTTCCTGTCCTTTATATAAAGAAATTTTATCTTTACCAATTCCTACATAGCCATAATCCGCATCCGCCATTTCACCTGGACCATTAACTATGCAACCCATAATACCAATCTTTACCCCTTTCAGGTGGTCTGTTCGTTTTCTAATTAATGCAGTTGTTTCTTGTAAATCGAAAAGCGTTCTTCCACATGAAGGACAACTAATGTATTCGGTTTTTGACATTCGAGTCCTGGCAGCTTGCAAAATTCCAAAAGAAACTGAATTATAGGTTTTAATAAATTCTTGATTTTGAACTATTTTCTTTGATGAAATAAGTATTCCATCTCCAAAACCGTCCACAAATGCTCCGCCAATATCAGTGGACGAAAATAACTGGAATTCTTCCATAAGATTCTCTTCGTAATTTTTGGATAAAACCACAGGATTTTTAATTCCTCGATTTAATAATTCTATATAAAATCTTCTAAAATCTGGCATTGCATTAGATCTAGCACTTTTTAGAATAACAACAAACAGTTCATTATTAGCTAGAAAATCGAAAACTTCAGATTTTATATCTTGCGTACTTAAAGCCAAAAAATTGAGTTGATTATGAAAATAAGCATGATTTTGAATTTCATCAAATTGAAATAATGGATAAATATTGATTTTATCTTCTTGATGTTTCCAAGCTTCAAAATCAAGAATTTCCTTTAAACCGTTGGGAAGCATAAA
>DAIQBE010000451.1:0-3557 GCA_036781325.1 Leadbetterella sp.
TTTTTAATGCTTCTGTTTTAAAAACCGGGGCTGATTCAGAATTGTATTCAGAAATTACTACAGGTGTATAAGGTTTGATTATGCCCGCTTTTTCATTGGCTATTTTAGGTATTGTATCGCCTAATATTTCCATATGATCGAAACCAATATTTGTAATTAGACACAAAATAGGTTGAATTATATTTGTGGAATCAAATCTTCCGCCTAATCCAACCTCAATTATTGCTATATCAATATTTTGGTCTTTAAAAAACTGAAATGCTAAAACTACAGTAAGTTCAAAAAAAGAAGGTTGAACTTCTTCAATTAGGTCTTTATGTTGTTCAATAAAATCAATAATATATTTTTCAGATGCGTCTATACCGTTAACTTTAAATCTTTCTCTGAAATCTTTTAAATGTGGGGAGGTGTAAAGACCAACTTTTAACCCTCTTTCAATTAATATAGAAGTAATAAAATGAGAAGAACTACCTTTTCCATTTGTACCTGCAATATGTATGCACTTAAAACATTCTTGAGGATTACCTAATGCGGAACACAATTTAATTATGTTGGTGAGCTTAGGTTTTAAAGCTTTATTTCCAATTTTTTGAAAAGCGGGAAGTTTTGCATATAAAAATTCAACTGTTTCTAAATAAGTCATATTTTTAAAATACTATGCCCCTCTCGTGATATTTATTGTAATGGTTCCTGAGGCTCTTGGTGGTGGAGTACCTTCCGGAACTAGATTAGACTTTAATTTTTGAGTAATCTGATTTTTGTAATAATTTGTTACAGAAGGACTTACTGAAGTTTCGACTACATCAATTTTTACTATATCTCCAAAATCATCCACTATTACTTTAAATTTTATTTTTCCAGTTTCCGATGAGTTATCTTTTGGAATATTTAATGGACCTTTATTTTTCCATCCGGAAATACTTACCATGGCACCACTATTTCCTCCACCGGTACCTGGTTTACCATAAATACTTTTTCCATCTAAAGTGCCTTTAGGATCTCCTTTGTCTCCTACTTCTCCTGCTTTTCCATCTCCATTACTATTTCCTCCAACTCCATTTTTTGTACCCACTGTGCCATTTGAATTGGAAGGATTACCCGATGATTTTTTAAAAATAGAACCTTCATCTACATTTCTTTTGGGTTCTGCTTTGGGTGTTTCTGGAGCAGATGATTTAGATTTAGTTGGAACTGATTCTACTGGTTTTACGGTTGGTTTAGCATTTTCTGTTGTTTTCTTAACTACTACTTTGGTATCTTCATCCGAAGTTATTACTGGTGGTTGTTTCGTAATTACTTTTGTTGCTTCAGTTTTAACTTTTTCAACAGCTTGGGGCTTAACTGGAGCAACTTTTTTTTCAGTTTCTTTTTCAGCTGGTTTCACATCGTAATTGTTTTTGGATGCGTTTGCTTTATTGAGGGTTTGAATATCACCGGATCCAATTAAGTCTACCCCATAATTAAGATCTACGCCTAAAGCTTCCAATTCTACAATTGGTTCATAAACAATTTTAATAAAATACAAGGCAGCTAATAAGGCAATATATATTGATATACTTATTGCCCAAGCCTTAGGTTTATGATTTATTTTTTCAGAATCGTTATATAATGTTTCCAAGATTTTAAGATTTATTTTTCAAAAACGGGTTTTTCTCCAGTTAATTGTTCTATTTTATCTGAATATTCAATTGCTTGTGCTTTCGAATTTGCATTTACAAAAACACGATAATATTTTTTTTCTCTTCTAAATTTTACAGGAATGCCATTTTCAGCTAAATAAGAGGTTAAATTATCAACATTTTCTTTATTCATGAAAATACCTATTGAAATCAAAATATTTTCTGATTTTTCATTTTCAATTTGGCTAGAATCTTTTACTTGAGAATTTTTACTCAATACATTTTTTGAAGATTCATTTTTGTCTTTAATATCTGTTGTTTCTTCAGATTTCAATATCGGATCTTTCTCAAATGAAATATCAGTAATAGTATCTACTTGATCAATGCCAGTGAACACTCCTTTTTTTATTAATTGAGGCTCGTCTTTTTTAAAAAAAACTATATATAATAAACCAGAAAATAACATTAGTATGGGCAAAGCATATAATATTTTTTTTTTGAAATTGAATGGAACAATTTTATTAATCTCATTTTCCATCTTAACATTTAATAATTCAGAATTTGAATCACTATTTTTTATAATGGAATCAGTATTACTATTTTCTTGGATTATTTCCTTAGGCTGCGTTTCTGAAATGATTAAATTTAAATCGGAATCAGTGTTTTCAATTTTCTCTCTATAAAAATCTAATTTTCCGTCTGTATTTTTATAAAATATTCCTACATTTTTCCATGAATATTTATTATGGTCCTCTATTTCTAATAGTAAATAGTTTTTAAATTCTTGATAATCTATATGAAGAATATTAAAAGGGATTCCCAATTTTATTGATAAAAGATTTATAAGTTTATTGTCAACATCTTTGGAAAGTAATGAATTAAATTTTAGGGTTTTTATTGATTCAACAATATGGTTATTTAAATCAAAATAAGGCTGAGTATACTCAGAAATAAATGCTCCTATGCCAGGCAAGACTATAAAATCATGTTCGTTTATTATTTTACCTATTTCGTTTTTCAGGTTAAGCATTACATTTTTTATAGTGAAACATTTATTCCAGCAACAAAATTAAGCCCAAGTTGTGAATAATTATAATATCTTTGATATTTCTGGCCAATTATATTATTTAATTTCACGAATGCTGAGAATTGTTTGGTGAATAGATAGGTAAATTCAGCGTTCAAATCGGTAATATCTTTTAATTTTACTGGCTCTCCTTTTTCTAAATCTTGCGCATATAAGCCTCCAATGTAATAAAAGTCAAGACTCGCAACTAGTTTTTCGGAAACAGTTAAAATATTACCCCATCTTCCAACAAAACTAGGTCTGTGATATGGTTTCGTAAATTTTAATGATTCGTAATAGTAATAATCCATTTTTAGATTAGACTTCCAGTTTGCAAAATTTGAATAGCCAATTTCAGTTGAAACATTGGCAAAATCTGTCTGAAAGTCTTCGTAGTCAATTTGAAATTTAGTTGTTTTAATTTGCTTCAAACCATTTGGAGAATCATTTAAATCATCATTTTTATTATAATAGTACAGATTTTGATATTTTCCATAAGAAATTTTTGTATTGTAACTAATTCCTGAAAATAATTCACCACGGCTACCTATAAACAAATCTTGATTTTTATAAGTGTTTAATAAGTTTGCTTGTTGAACAATAAATGGATTTTCATTCAAAAAAGAATGAAGTGTATTTCTAATAATATCTCCATCAAAGCCGGCAAAGAAATAAATTAAAGTTGGATTTTTATAAGAAATTAAAACAGTCGGAAACCCTTTTGTTGAATTAATTTTTTCAATTTGATCAAATTCATTTACTGCTTTGAATCCTATTTTTGCAGAGAATCTTTTTACATCAAATCTAAATGAAGGCTCCACTCTATATAGATTTCTCTTTCGAGTAGGGTTTATTTCATAATTATCGGATCT
>DAIQBE010000452.1:0-3551 GCA_036781325.1 Leadbetterella sp.
TCAAGGATCGGAATATTAAATAATACTTGAATCATTTTGAAAATAAAAATCCAATCAGCAATGCTGTAATAAAAGTTTTCAACGATCAATCTAAAGAAATACTCGGGAAATCATCAAAAAATCAGAAAAAAGTAACTTTAGAGGGTGAAAAAAAACACTTTTTCGAAGTTTCGGCTCCTGAATATTTCGATTACACGGCTAATATTGAATTGGAAAAATCCATAAAAGTGTTCCTAAAAAAGAAACAAGCATTGGTATTAGAAAAGTTTGAGTTTAAAATTGTAGATGAGCAAACCAAAATTCCACTCAAAGAACCCAGGCTAAGAATTTTTGATTTAGAGGGTAAACCAATTCCGGTAAATTTTGATGCAACTTTATCTCAGTTTACTACAAAAGACATAAATATGTCTTTATCATATTCGCTAGAGGCATCTGCAAAAGGATACAATTTAATAAAAGAAGATTTACAAAAAGCAAATAAAAATATTATAATATCATTATCTCCTGCTGAAATTCTACCTTATACATTTACGGTAAATGACGGCTTTACAAAAAAAGAAATTCAAGCTGATTTAAAATTATTTTCAAGTAATAAAGAAATTGACATGCAAGAAGTTGGAGGCAAAAAAAGAGGAATGCTTTCTAACACCAATGAATATAAAATAGCTATTAAATCTAATGGCTATGTTGAAAAAGAAATAAATTTAATTAGATCTGAAGCTCCTGGCAAAGAGTTTAAATTATCACTTTTAAAAGAAAATTATGATGTTTTAGTTAAGTTCAATTCTAAACTGACGGAAAAAGACATCAATAATGCAAGGATTAAATTAAGCAATAAACAATCTAATACTTCTCAAAATCCTGAATTAGACCTAAGCAAGAATGGATTTATTGTCTCCTTAAATCCTACGGCCAATTATGTACTAGAAATGGATATGGAAGATTTTGATAAGCAATCAAGTCAGCTATCTTTAAAACAGGTAAATCCTGAAACTATGGAATTTTTGGTGGCTATTAAGAGAAAGAAAAAGGAAATAGAAAAACCTATAAAGAAGGAAGCAATTACAGCTGCTTCTCAAAAAGACATTTCTGAAAAGCCTAAAGAGGAGTTAATTAAAAAACCTGAACTTCTAATTGATTCTAAAGTTCCACAAGTAAGTAAAAATGAAGATAGGAAAACTACAAAATATACGGTAGATAAGGTTATTTTTGAAAAAAGCAGACCCGTAATTAAAGTTGGTTCTGCTCAACAATTAGATGATCTAGCTAAATTATTAATTGAAAATCCAAAATATACGATTGAAATAACTGGACACACAGATAATGAAGGGAGTGACCCAAGATTAAATACTAGGCTTTCAGAATTTAGGGCAAAATTGGTTGCAAATTATCTTTTTAATAAAGGCGTTTCAATGAACCGAATAACAACTCTTGGAAAGGGAGCTTCAGAGCCACTGGTCCCTAACGATACCGAGGAAAACAAAGCAAAAAACAGAAGAGTGGAAGTAATTTTAGTAGAAGATTAATCTTTGGCAGATGCACGTCGTAATCTATCATTAATAGCCATTCCTAATCCAATTTCCGGCAACATTTCAATATAGACCGTATCTATTTGCAAAGAATCTAACCATCTTAGCCCCAAAAAAAGACGACTCGCAGCTTCCTTTAGGCTAGAATCTTGGGATAATATAAATTGATTTTCTACAGGCAATTCTTCTAAAAAGTGATTAAATCCTAGAAATCCAATTTTTGAAAAGTCCCCTCTGATTTCTTTCGAACTGCTAAAAACTCTCATTTTTTTATTAGGAGCATAATGTTTCTTAAGCATTCCGGGAGCTTCTGGATTGGAACTAGAATGATCCTTAATCACAATTTCTCCACTAAATACTTCTTTTATTGACTCAATAGACAATCCGCCCTTCCTATAAACAACCAATTTATTTTTTTCAAATCCAATTATTGTTGATTCTAATCCGACCTCACATTGGCCTCCATCTACTATATAATCTACCTTATTTTTTAATTGATCATAAACATGAGCAGCATTTGTTGGAGATATATAACCAAAAGGATTTGCACTAGGGGCTGCAAGCGGAAAATCAATGGATTTTAACAAAGATAAACTAAGTGGGTGATTTGGAATTCTGATTGCAACTTTTGAAAGACCTGAAGTTACTAAATCTGGAATTATTGCTTTCTTTTCTAACAAAAAAGTCAAAGGTCCTGGACAAAAATGAAATGCAATATCCAATAGCTCTTTGGAAAAATTTCTTACATAGGTATTAAATTCTTCTAATGCTCCTACATGTATAATAAGAGGATCGAATGTAGGTCTATTTTTTGCTTCAAAAATCCTACTTACAGCTTTTTGGTCTAGGGCATTGGCAGCTAATCCATAAACAGTTTCCGTTGGAATAGCCACTAATCTACCAGATTTTAGGATTTTTTTAGCCAATTCTAGGTCATTCCCAATTTCAGTTTCTTTCATAGTTTCTTTTCAAAATACAAAATATCGAATTCAGGATTAAAATTGTAAGCATTGGTTTCTGTGAATCCCAAATTTTTATACAACGCAACTGCCGATGAAAGTCTTTCTAAAGTATCTAATTTCATGAAATCATATTTTTTTTCTTTTGCAATTTTTAAAATTTCCATTGCTAAAGCTTTACCAATGCCGAAACCATGAAAATTTAGTTTTACATACAGCCTTTTCATCTCACAGTTATTAGCATCTAATTGTTTTAAAGCAACCGCCCCAATTATCTCTTCTTTAACTTTAGCAATTATAATACTTCCATAAGGTTCATGGTAAGGCTTAGGCAAAGAGTTTAATTCTTTTTCAAAATCCTGAAAACATAAGGAGATTCCCAAAAACTTTTCGTATTCCAGAAACAAAGCTTTTATTTGATCCATATCTTCGCTTTCTGCTTTTTTAATTTCAAAATTATTCTCAAAATAACCTTTGGGATAATTAACTTCCTCTAAAGTCAAACCTTCGGCTTTTGCAGACATTCCAGCATTAATACGATTTTTTGAAAGAATAATTTCTTCAAAATCAAAGCAATTCTTCTTACCTAAACCTACTTCTAAAAGGCTGCCAACAATGGCTCTTACCATACCTCTTAGAAATCGGTTTGCTTTTATATGAAACTCAATTTTTCCATTATTTTCAATCCAATATGCTTCTTCTATTTTGCAAATAAAAGTCTTAACCTCGGTCTTTACTTTAGAAAAACATTGAAAATCTTGGTGATTTAGCAATATTTTCGATGCATCATTCATTAACTTAATATCGAGTTCCGGATAATAAATAGTAGAAATATCCATATCAAATGGGTCTTTGATTTTTGAAATTCGATAAACGTACTTTCTATTAATAGCATCAAATCTGGAATGGCAAATAGAAAATACTTTATGAATATTTAATATTGCAATTTCTTTGGGTAAAAATTTATTTATTCTAGTTCTAAGTTTTTCTAAATTATTTAGAGGATTAAACGTATCAAAATGAGCATATTGTTGCCTAGCATGTACTCCAGTGTCTGTCCGAC
>DAIQBE010000453.1:0-3543 GCA_036781325.1 Leadbetterella sp.
CCTATCCAACCTAAATAACTGTATATAATTTAGGTAAAGGGTGAAACAACAAAAATAAAAAACTCGCCACAAAAAAAAATGATTAGAAGATTAGAAATTCATTAATTTTTTATTTTTCGGTTATTCTTCGGAAGATAATGCTACTTTAATCCAAAAAACATGACTTAGTAAAGCACATATGATCCAAAAAAGACGGAGCTTGTTAAAGTTGGCGGCTCATTATAAAGCTATAAAATGCAGTAGGAACCTTAAAAAATAGTTGTTTAAAAGCAAAACGAACTATTTTCTATCGAGAAACTAGATAAGAAAAATTTCAAAATTAGAAAGCTGCTAAAATTGCTTTTAAACACTGCTACCTTCAAGGCTCTTTCACTGACATACTTACTTTGGTATTGCAAAGACAAAGATACTTGGTTCACCATAGTATTTAACCCAAAAAGCTCATTAGAAAATCGACGTCAATAAAAGTCAAAGGCGCCCCATTACTTCATCGAAAGGACGCCCCATCTATTTCCGATGTTTGCAAACCTATCTCAATAGGCATCTCGATAGGCATCTCGATGCTTGTCATAGCCATTTTGCAAAATCGTGCGACCGTTCATTTCGCCAGAATGTCTATTGAGTTTGTTGGGTTTAAAACATTTGAAAATATTGTGAATTTTGAGGATAAACCAATATTTAAGAATGAGCTCTATTTAGCTATAGATTTCTGTTGTTTCAGATCTACCACATCTGCTTGTATGTTTTGAATGGCATTATAAATCAAGTCAGAAATAGGACTGTCGGTGGCGTTTATACTACATACAAAACTCCAAACTTCAAATACTTCATCCGGTTTTATCTGATATGGATGATACGCTTTGTTATCTGAATGCAAATGTATACTTCCATCTTCTTTAATCTTATTGTATAGCCTTTTATACACCAAGCCTTCGTTTTGAGTGAGTACAATATACGTTTTGCCGTCTTTTACATCTGAAATATTTTCTACATACTTGCCCACCACATAAGCACCTGTCTCTAGTGGCGGCATAGAATCTCCTTGTATAGGAAAACCTCTAAATTTGCCTGCATCAGTAAAGGGTAAGGAAATTCTAGGTAAGTTTTCAATAAACGTTTCATCACTATAGCCTTGTAAATAACCCGCAGAAGCCCTAATAGGTACCAACTCTACCAAATCTTTGCCTTCTTTGTCTACCATTACAGGAAACAATATCCGATTTCCTCCAATCTTTAATAAATCCCTCAAATCTTTTACTTTCGTAAGGTCTATCTTTAGCATAGAATCTATCGATACCGCAAAATATTCCGATAATTTAACGATTAAATCTATTGGTGGTTCGGCACGATGCTCCTCCCAAGAGCTAAGTCTCGACCTCGTAATGTTTAAATCATTGGCCAAATACTCCTGAGAAATCCCCTTCAAATGCCTCAAATGAGCTATATTCTTACTTATCTTTTTCATTGCTAATTATTTTGACATAAAATTGCTAACAATATTTGCCATTTCCAAACAATAGCTTGGTAATTTTCTTAGCATTTTCCCAAGCGCCACTTTTTCCGTCCTGATAAATCTACATATATGTAAATCCAAGAGAAAAAAAACTACTGTTGAAAACATAAAGCCTAGAAATTCTACCTCATTTAAATGAAAAAATTCTCCTTTTCTTCATAAATTTACATCTTCTTATTATTTAACCTTAGCAATGAATTTAAATACGAAATCTAAAGCTCAAAATACCTATGATGCCATAGTGGTAGGCTCAGGAATAAGCGGTGGCTGGGCAGCGAAAGAACTATGTGAAAAAGGCCTGAAAGTATTGTTGCTAGAGCGAGGTGGTGAAATAAAACATATAGAAGATTATAAAAATGCACTAAAAGCACCTTGGGAGCTAGGCCATAGAAACAAGCTCACAAATGAAATAAAAGCTAAATTTCCGATCCAAACAGCAGAAGGTAACTACCCCATAAACGAAGCCAATCAAGATTTTTGGATGCCCGAAGACACAAGTCCATATATTAGCAAAAAGCCTTTCGATTGGTACAGAGGAGGCGGGGTAGGCGGAAAATCACTACTTTGGGGAAGAATGGTTTTTAGGTGGGGAGACTTTGATTTTGAAGCCAACGCACGAGAAGGAATAGCAATAGACTGGCCTATACGCTATAGCGATATTGAACCCTGGTATACCTATGTAGAAAAATTTGTGGGAATAAGCGGCACATCCGAAAACATTCCTCACATGCCAGACAGCGTGTTTCAGCCAGGCATGGAAATGAATTGTGTGGAAAAACAATTTAAAGAAACCATTCAAGCTAAATATGGCAAAGACCGAATAGTAACCATCGGGCGAGTAGCTCATATTACCCAACCCACCGCTGAGCAAACCGCCCTAGGAAGAGCCTCCTGCCAATACCGTAACGCCTGTTCTTCAGGTTGCCCATATGGAGCATATTTTAGTAGCCAATCGGCCACCTTACCGGCAGCCACAAAAACAGGAAACCTTACCTTAAGGCCTCTTTCTGTAGTTTCGAAGGTGCTATATAATGAAAAAACACGAAAAGCCGACGGGGTGGAAGTAATAGACACAGAAACTAAAGAAGCCATACAATTTTATGCTAAAATTATTTTCTTAAACGCCTCCACAGCAGCTACTACCCAAATTATGCTCCATTCGAAATCTGCACGGTTTCCTAACGGACTAGGCAACGACAGTCTACAACTGGGGAAAAACCTGATGGACCATCATTCGCGTGCAGGAGCAAATGCCTCAGTAGAGGGTTTTAAAGAAAATTATTACTTTGGAAGGAGGGCAAACGGCATTTTTATGCCGCGATTTAGAAATATTGGCAACGACAAAAGAGATTACATCCGCGGCTTTGATATGCAAGGCGGTGCAGGAAGAGGAGGATGGGCTAAGACATTACCCGGCGACTTGATTGGTTCCGAATTAAAAGAAATGGCCGCTTTGCCAGGAGATTGGTCCATGAACCTTTCTTCTTTCGGCGAATGTTTGCCTTATGAAGAAAACCGCATGTATCTAGATGAAACGGATAAAGACCAGTTTGGCATTCCAAAAATAGTTTTTGACGCTGAAATAAAAGAAAATGAACACAAAATGAGAATTGACATGGCCAACGACGCTGCAGAAATGCTTGAATTGGCAGGCTATAAAAATGTAAAATCTTTTAATAAGCAAGATTTTCATTTGGGTCTATCAAAACATGAAATGGGTACTGCAAGAATGGGAAAAGATCAAAAGACCTCCGTGCTTAATTCAAATAACCAAGTGTGGGGATGCGAAAACGTATTTGTAACCGACGGAGCATGCATGACCTCTTCGAATTGTGTAAATCCATCTCTTACCTATATGGCACTTACTGCTCGAGCCTGCGATTTTGCTGTGAAGGAACTCAAACGTTTAAATTTATAATTACTCAAAAATCTTATCGTATACGGCCTCATCAAAACCTAAGGCGATAATTTTCTGGTCTTCTACGATGGGGCGTTTTATTACAGATGGCTTGGCCATCATCACATCTCTT
>DAIQBE010000454.1:0-3543 GCA_036781325.1 Leadbetterella sp.
ATGGTATCGGCACTCCCTTTTTTAGCAATCCAACCTCTTAAGTTTTGAATTTTTCTGTAATCCACAATATATTCATCTTTTTCTACATTTTTTAAAAATATCATTCCCTTTTTGTTTGTCTTTAGGGTTTGATCGTTTACCTGCAAGTTCACATCTGAAATAGGTTCTTCTCCTTTATCAAATAAGTCGTTATTGTTTTTATCTTTAAAAAGAAATACGCTAGCAGAATAATACTTTTGTTTGAAAAGTACGGGTAAATTTAATGTTTTCTTTAATGAAATATTTATAGAAGGGTAAAGCAAAGGGTCATTTAAATTGATATTAGTAAAAAAGGTGATACTTGACTTTATTTTAGGCATTTCAAAATACACTTCGTTTCTAAGCATTAGTGTAGATTTTGTAATTATAGAATTATTATTAAAAGAAAGATTTATTCTATCATAGAAACTTCTTGTCTTATTTTTGAATTCATAGTTCAATGAAATATTGTGAGTGGAGGGATTTCTGTTTTGCTTTATTAAAGTTAAATAATCAAAATAAAAATTTGGTCCTAAGGTATAATTTGCAAAAAACGAGATACTTTTGTACCTTAATTGATAGTATAAATTATAAGAATCATTTAGTTTATTTTCGTTTATTTCTTTTACCCTAGTTTTAAGGTAATTAAATAGGATGGACTGAGAAAAAGCTTTTTTATTAATTCCTAAATTCAGAGAAGATTTATACCCATTCATTAAACTAAATCCTAGGTTTTTTTGATATTGTTCAATTAAAGAAAAACCTAAAGAAGCTATGCTTTCTCTTTTGTTTAATCCTAATCTCAGCCCATGTTCTTTGCTACTAAAAGTTTCCTGTAGCGGATGATCTAGTTCTTGATTAAAATATTGCATTCTGGAGTTTGACTCTGAATACAAATCAATAAATTTTTTATTGTCACTAATATTTATTAAATGGCTTCCGTTTTTAACGCCATTCATTATTCCAGGATACTTACTGCTAAAGTATTGATAAGTAGATTGCATTTGAGCTAATTTAAATTTTGTTTCCACTCTATATCCCAACATGAAACCCATATCAAATTTTTTTATGGAATCTGGTTTTTCAGATCCATATCCAGCCGAAAATGAGACTAGCTTATTGCTCGAATATTTTTTTTCTACATTATGAAGAGAAAAGAACGATAATTGGTCTTTGTCGTTGTCTTTGATTAGAAGAGAATTAGTACTAAATATTCTATTTTCTTTTTTACGATTTTCATGATTAAATCCTGTTATCTCCGCATTGCTTAATTGGCTTTTTAAACCAAAAACTTCAAAAGAATTGCTTTTTAAGTTCTTAAATTTCATTTTTGCTCCTAATCCATTAATCTGGTAATTAAAAAACATATTCTGACTTCCTAAGTTTAACTCAAATTTTTTAGTCTTATAATCTAATGAATAGAAATAGGAGTTTTTAATTGAATAATCCAAATTAAAGGCATTAGTTCTTGCCATTAAGTGTATAGATTTGTCATTGCTTAAATTATAATTTCCATTAATATTTAAAAAGGATAAGCCCGAGGAGCCACTAAAAGCGTTTATATTGATAAATTCAAAATCAAGAGGAATGGTACCATACCTACTTTTATTACCCAAGTATGTTTCAGAAGTGAAATACACGTTTCCTCCAAGCATAATAGTTTCATTTTTTGCTTTTACAAAAAAAGTAACCGTATTTAATTTGGTGGTTTTAAATCTTGAAGCAACATAGACTTTCAAAGTGGTGTCTTTACCTGGCCAAAGCATAACTTGTATCCCTGAAAAGGGCAAACTAAGTTTCAAATCGCTTTTTGCATTTATTTCAAATAAATCTCTTTTATTCCCATTATTCTTAATTTTTATTTGAAAATTGGAAAGGCTATCCTTTTCCTGAATAATAAGATCTGAATTTATAAGAGATGCTCTCCAAAGCGTATTTTGTTTTATTTTTACAAAAAATAGTTGTGTAATCTCTTTACCAGTTAGGGGGTTTTTAAGCATAATCCGAATTGGATAATTTAAATCTCCTAAAGCCTGTTTGGAGGGGGATATTCTGAAAGGAAAGCTTTGGAAGTCTCCTCTTTTTATATCGATACTTGCATTTGGAATTGTTACTAAGTTCCAGTTTGCAGGTAGTTCAAATCGAATACCTAGCGTAAGGTTTTGATTAGAAGTATTATTTATGGTGATACTATTAAAGGCAAACTGACCCGGTTTAATTGAAACTGTATCGTTTAAAACCTGAACGGTATATTTTTCCATACCCATATTCTGCTGCCCTTTTGCCTCATTTATTACAGAAAATGAGAGCAAAAGGGGCCAGAAAGCAATGATCGATATTTTTCGAACGATTTGCATTTAATGAGCGGAAGGTTTTAAGGTATTATTTAGGAAAGAAGGTTTGATAAATTATCAGGGTGCCGTTACTGTAAACGTTACTCCCAAGGTATAGGTGGCAGGGGTAATGTAACCAGGATTTGCGAAATAATCTATCAAAAAATTGTTTGTTGAAAATCCTCCTTTAGCGCCTGTGGTTAGTGTTTGATCCGCAGTTGTTAATGCGATATTAGTTAAACCGGATCTCTTTACTGATAAGGCACTTGCCGGTATTGCGGCATCTCCACCAACACTTGGTGCAAAATTAGCAGTATTAGCTTTAACAGAAACTGTCCAATTTTTGTTAGATCTAACTTGAAGGCCAGCTGCTCCTGCGTTTGTTTTTCCAGATTCAAAATCTGCTGCAGAACCGAAGGTAAAATCTAGGTTTTGAGTTGATGCACCAAAATCTAACTCCAAAATATTGTTAATGGTTAAATTAACGTTATGAGTTTTTGTAGTTTGGGAAAAAACACTTACAGAAACAAGTGTTACAATTAAAGAGGCAAAGATTACTTTTTTCATTTTGAGAAATTATTTATTTTGAAATTGTTTAAACTATGTATATTAAAATTTTATTTGGAAACTGATTTCTTAAGGGGCCGTGACCGTAAATGTTACACCTAAGGTGTAAGTGGCTGGTGCTATATAACCAGGATTGGCGAAATAATCTATTTGAAAAGTATTTGTTCCATACCCTCCTTTGGCTCCTGTGGTTAGGGTTTGATCTGTAGCAGTCAAAGGAATAAAAGATCCAACCGCATTTCTCTTTACCGACAATTTGTTGGCTAGAACTGCATCTCCACCGGTAGTTGTAAAGTTTGCAGCATTGGCTTTAACGCTAACTGTCCAGGCTTTATTTGACCTTACTCTGAGGCCAGCAGCGGCGGTATTGGTTTTTCCAGATTCAAAATCTGTTGCTGTCGTAAAACTAAATCCAAGATTTGCCGTAGTAGCGTCAAAATCTAATTCTAAGATAGGGTTTACAGTGTAAGTAACTGTATGGGTTCTTGTGGTAGTTTGGCCCATAGTAATTAAACTGCAAGCTGTACAAAGCAAAGTCAAAAACAATATTTTTTTCATCAAAAAAGCATTTTATAAAATAGGGATAGACTCAAAGCCTACTCCTATTTTTGTTTATATTTTTATT
>DAIQBE010000455.1:0-3540 GCA_036781325.1 Leadbetterella sp.
AGTATTTTTCTGGCTATTTATTAATAAGCAAAATATTGCCAAAACCACAAAATTGATTTTTTTTGCTGGCTTAGCTTTAAACGCAGGATTGCTTTCTATCAATATCATGGGATCAAATGACTCTTTAACTATTTTAATGGGAGTAGCAACTTGTTATTTTGTTGATTTGTGGCTAAGTAACTATAAATTTAAAAATGCGATTTTGATTGGCGTTTTTGTTACATTAACTTGTATTTCAAAAGGTGGCGGTTTTGTTCTTTTATATGCTGTGGTTTTATTTTGGCTTATTCACTATTTTTTAAATAAACATGTTAATAAAAAGCTTCATGTTAGATCTCTGCTTTTTACCATTGTTTTCTTTTTAGCATTAGTCCCATTTTTAGGTGGCTATATGTCAAATTTTAAATCAAAAACCTCATTTATCTCGTCTTGGAATACAAAAAATTCTCCAATTTATTTTTTCAAAAACTACCATCCAGACACTAAGGGAACTATGAATAGACCTGGTGTGCAAAATATTGCAACTGGATATTTTACTTTTAGATGGATCGACTTAATACAAGATCCCTTTATTTCTACTGACGAAGAAAATGTCCAGACTCATCGTACTTCTCTTTGGTCACAATTATACGGAAGAACAACATTTGTTCATTTTAGTCAATGGCCTCCACCATGGATTTCAACAGGAAATTATTTAACTGAATTAGGAAGAATTGCGATGTTCACTGGTATTATTTATTTGCTTTGTTTTATTTTCGGTCTTTTTAGTCTAATACTTCAATTTTTGAAAGCAATTAAAAGCTGGAAAATAGATTTCTTACTTAGCAAAGATATGTTTTTCTTATTAATCACGACTGCATTTTTGGCCTCAAGCGTTTACTATGCCTATATAATAAGAGATTATTCAAGTATGAAATCAATATATATTTTTCCAGGCTATATAGCTTATATTGCCTTGATGATTAAAGGCTTACATTTCTTAGAAAGTAAAAAATTAAGATATTTAATATATGTTCCAATTATTATTTTAGCCCTTGTAAATCTAACAGAAATGATTATTCTTTTTAAAGATTTATTGTTAATTAAAAATAGGATAGGCGGGTTTCTTTAATAAATTAATATAATTAAAAAAATTCAATTTGAATACTAAAATTACCAAATTGAAATAAATGGTTTAAAAATCTTTTCTTGCTATCAAACTATTTAAATATCAACACCTTACGTTTTAGGTCTGAAATATTAAAATAGTATATTCCATTTCCAAAGAGGGAAGAACTTAAGATATTTTCATTTTTGATAATTTGTTTCAATACTAATTGGCCTTTCTGATTAAATACTTTTAATTCTTTTCCTATGAGTTTTTCATTTACCTTAATATTTATCAAATCAGAGGCTGGATTTGGATAAACTTCAAATTGATTAACCTCCTTTTCTGCAATAGACAAAACACCATCGGAAGGAATTATTATTGGAGTAATTGATGGTCCATTTTTACCAGTTTGGTTGTCAGCATTATACGTTGCGGCTTGAGAAATAAAACTCCCTGTTCCATTTGGAATTCTTGCAAATCCAAAATCATCTTTTTGTTCACTAAAACTTACTTCATCTACAATAGCACCATCTGGACTAACCAAATACAAACTTTCACCAGATTTCGATAATTTAAAATTAGTGTGAAGTTTTCCTTGTAAAGGCTGTTCATCAGCCCAAATTATTAAAAAACTATTTGCTGCAATTGTAGTACCAGAAGGAATAACCCACTTTTTTAAATTTGTTGGATTATCAGATAGGAAATATCCTCCTAAATTTATTGGACTGCTGGTTAAATTAAACAATTCAATCCAATCGTCAGCCTCTTTATTTTCATCTAGATTCTTAGTGTTGGAGGCTACTAATTCATTAATAACAACAGATTTACTAATAGGAAGTGAAGATTTAACTTGATATATGTAAACATTATGTTCTGCTCCGACAGGATCATAACTTATTGTGCCAGAATTATTGGCGGAAATAGATTCAATATAATATCTAACATATTTACCAACTGAAAAAGCAGGAATTTCTGCACCGTATTGTCCATCCTTTGCATTTCCATCATTGCTTTTTCCATCGTCAAACATTTCCTTTTTAATGAAATTTCCAGTTAAATTATCCGAAAAATATAAAAATACTTTTGAGATCCCTTCGGATGATGTAACTGTGGTTTTAATAGAAACTGTATTTTTTTCTGTCGGCAATTCAAATTCTTTAGAATTAGTTGAAAAAACAGTTTTACTTATAATTGGGGAAGTTCTATTTACTTCTATTTGATTTTTTATGTAATTATATCTATTGGTGAAAAATCCTTTAAGAATAGGGATTTCGGATTGAAATTGAGAATAAGTATAAAGTGCTTTAGGATCAATTTTCACTAAGGGATCTATCTTTTTTGCCAAAGCATCAATTAAAACATGACTGATTTTTGGATTAATTGATTCTTCATTTATTGTCCTTAAATGAGCTAAATATCGTTGTCTGTATGCAGGAACAGCCAAAAGTCTATTTAAAAGCGGATAATTTACTTTGGTTTCATTAAAAAATGGGCTCCAAGTTGCCCTACTTTGTTCTAAGGCACTATTTCCATCTACTTCAATTGGGGTCATTCGTTTTGTCTCGGCGTCTAAATATAAATAATAATCTTGGGCACCTTTATTCACATAGCTATCATCATCACCAAAAAGCACTTCTGTTGCTAAAAACCATAATGTTTTATCTACGTCCATTACGCTTGGCATTACACTTTCTAAATCCTTTATATCTGTTTTATTTAGCTTTTCAGCCGTATTTAATAAGTAATCCCATGGTTTAGACAAATTTGAATTTTTTAATGTGTAATATTTCTTAAAAAGAGTAGTATCGGGTCCCAAATAATTTAGTGCTGTTGTTCCAGTTCCAAAACCACCACCGCCCCCACCGCCACCCATACCTCCCATTATTGGAGGTGTAACCACTCCTCCTGTTGCAGCAGGAGCATCAGCACGCCATCTTGCTCCATCATTACTAAACCACCATTCTTTTGTAAATTCTCCACTTATCTGCTCAATGTTCGGATAAATACCCCAATCCTTGTCGTTAATGTATAAATGAACAAAATTTGTTTTAACAGCCGGACTATGTTTTCTCGCTAATTGTCCATAAACTACTTCTCGTAAATAAGACTCATCTTGATAAGCATTATTTAAATTAAGAGTTTCATAACCACCTATATTTTGGCCATCTATCTTATAGTCTGCTTTTAATCCAAATGATTTTTTTTCTTGATTTCTTACACCAGTATAAGAAGTATTTCCTTTATATTCAACCCCAACATTTTCATAGGTCTTACCATCATAAACAACTTTTGCAATTACCATGTTGGAAGTATTGTAATTTGCAGTGAGTTGAGCAGCATAATCAGCTTGTGAAAAATATAACTTAATATCTTTTATCTGAGTAGTATCATAAAAGCCGGTAGTTCTTTTTACTCCAGAAAGTAACATTCTGTTTTCTGAATTAAAACTA
>DAIQBE010000456.1:0-3538 GCA_036781325.1 Leadbetterella sp.
TGGATTTAAGCTTGTATTTAAAAAGCATTTATATGCCTAATAAACAACTTATTAATTCATTTAAAATTAACTATTTTGATCAATCCAGTAATCAGTCGATTCAATATCTAAATAATTTTTCATTTCTTTTTGGAATTCAAGCTCAAATTAATTCTCCAAACTTTTTAAAATATACGAGTACAGTTGAATAAAATATTTTTCTTTATTTTCTTTTGATTTTTTACTTCTAAATAATTACATTTAGCTCAAATTTTATATATCCCCCTTAATTTTTAATATTATGAGTAAATTCAATGAATGTGTGGCAGATTATTTAAAGCAAAGTAAAGACTTAGGTTTAGATTTAGATGAGGCCTTATTGATCGGTGTAGCCAAAGGCTTGGGACCTTCTATCTACAACAATGATTCGTCTAAAGTTTCTGGTTCTGATCAAAAAGAATTAGATACTGTTAAGAATAATTTTTTAATTAAAAAACTTGGCTTAAAAGACAGTCCTGCTTTAGATGCAGGAATTAAGGAAGTTATGGAAAAGATGGGAGCAGGAAATAAAAACAAGTATAGAGCAGTGGCATATGCACTTCTTGCCAAAAAATTTGGAAAAGAAGGTATATATTCATAAATAAAAAAGAAATTAGAAAATAAGTTTGGTCTTTAAAGGTCAAACTTTTTTTTTGGAAATCATCTTCATTTTACTTGATAAAATTACCATTGAAATGTAATTTTTATCACTTTTTTGGACTTTTCTTACAAAAAAGAACACTATTCGAATTTTAGAATAGTATTCTTCTAATAATACTGCTCTAGTGTTTAAATTTGAAACTTAATAATATTTTTTTTCTAGTGATAGCATTAAACGAGCAAAAGTATTTTGTAATAGATTTTGACAGTACCATCACGAAAGTTGAAGGTCTTGACCAATTGGCAGCAATTGCATTAAAAGAAAACCCTAACGGTAAAGAAATTGTAGATAAAATTATACACCTTACTGAATTAGGTATGAGTGGAGAATTATCCTTCTCGGAGGCCTTAAAACAAAGAATCTCTTTGTTGAAGGCGAATAAAACCCACCTCCATATTTTAGTTGAATTTCTTAAAGAAAATATCTCAGATTCTTTTAAAAGAAATATCAATTTTCTGAATAAATATTCAGAACAAATTTTGGTAGTTTCTAGTGGATTTAAAGAATTTATTTTACCAATTACTGATATTTTGGGGATTAAGTCTGAAAATGTTTATGCGAATTCATTTATTTTTAATGAAAATGGAGATATTTTAGGTGTAGATAACTCGAATGTATTAAGTCAGACAGGTGGAAAAATAGAACTTTTAAAATCCCTAAAACTAAATGGACATATATCGGTAATAGGAGATGGATTTACGGATTACGAAATAAAAAAAGCCAATTTAGCGGATAGATTTTATGCATTTATTGAAAATGTGGAGCGACCAAACGTTACAGCGGTTGCAGATTTTGTGATAAAAAGTCTGGATGAATTTTTATTTTACAATCAGCTTCCAAGAGGTCAATCTTATCCAAAAAGTATGATTAAAGTACTTTTACTTGAAAATGTGCATCCAGCCGCTGTGCAAGCTTTCGAGCACCAAGGATTTGATGTTGAATTTCATAAAGGGGCATTGGAAGAAGCAGAACTTTTGGAGAAAATAAAAGATGTATCAATTATTGGTATACGTTCGAAAACAAATCTTTCAAAAAAAGTTTTAGAAAATGCCGATAAACTTTTAGCAATTGGGGCTTTCTGTATTGGTACAAATCAAATTGATTTGAAAACTGCGACACAAAAAGGCATTGCAGTTTTTAATGCTCCTTACAGCAATACACGTTCTGTGGTAGAATTAGTGATTGGTGAAATGATACTGTTGATTCGGAAAGTCGTGCAAAAAAGCAATGGAATGCACAAAGGTATTTGGGACAAATCTGCTAATAATAGTTTTGAAGTTAGAGGGAAAAAATTGGGGATGATTGGATACGGCCATATTGGAACTCAACTTTCGGTGATTGGTGAAGCATTGGGGATGGAAATTTACTTTTATGACCTTGTGGATAAAATGCCAATTGGAAATGCTAAAAAATGCAAATCAATGGAAGAAGTTTTTAAAATATCCGATGTTGTTAGCCTACATATTGATGGAAGAAAAGAGAATAATAATTTGATAGGTGAGAAAGAATTTGGCCAGATGAAAGATGGAGTAATTTTCTTGAATTTGGCAAGAGGTTCAGTGGTTCAAATCCCAGAATTAGTCAAGGCAATTAAATCTGGCAAAATACATGGTGCCGGCTTGGACGTTTTTCCTGATGAGCCTAATTCTAACAACGACCCATTTGTTTCAGAATTAATTGGACTTGAAAATGTTATTTTAACTCCACATATTGGAGGAAGTACGGAGGAGGCTCAGCAAGGAATTGGCACTTATGTACCAGAGAGACTTTTGGAATACATAAATAATGGAAGCACTACAGGAAGTGTTAATTTTCCTGAACTTACTTTGCCTTTGCTTCAAAACTCGCACAGATTGTTGCATGTCCACCAAAACAAGCCGGGCATTTTAGCGAAATTGAATACTATTTTTGCAAAACATAATATAAATATTACCGGGCAATATTTGAAAACCGACGAAGATTTAGGATATGTAATTGTGGATATTGAAAAATCTTATTCAAGAGAGTTTGTTCAAGATATTAAAGCTATTGAAGAAACTATAAAGTTTAGGATGCTTTTTTGAAAATTTCTAAACTTATTTTAAAAGTTATTTGTAATTCCATTTTCTTTTTTAGTTACAAATAAATTTCAGAGATTTATTCAGCTCTTTTCCGGTAATTTTAAAAAAAAAGAGCCCTTTTGGCATTGACTCATTGTTAAATAGAAATGAAAAATCTTGAGTACCTTTTTGGAAAAATTGATTTTTTTTAGAATAAATTTCTTTACCAGAATTATCTATTATATCGAAATTATAATACCCTTCTTTTGGTACTTCAAATTTTAAATTTATTTGATTTGAAACTGGATTAGGAAATAATTCTATTTGAGTTTGGGATTCATTTTGAATTCCTAAAGGGTTCAAAACTAGAACTTCAGTACTTGTTTGACTAGTACAATTCTTAAAAGAGGCCTTCAATTTATAAATTCCAGAATTTTCTAGATAAGCTGGGTCTATTTTTGGCAGCGGTTCATTACTTATAAAACCGTTTGGCCCTTCCCAATATAGCTCCCCTTTGGTAGAAAAATTTGTTGAAAATGTAATTGTTGATCCATAAGGCACAGGTGAATTACTCTCAACTTTAATTGAAGGATACGGCTTAACAAATACTTGAAATTCATCTTTTAAACACCTTTTTGAATCACTAACTTCAAACACAGCATTCCTATTTAAACTATCAATAACTAAATTTTTGGAGGACACTTTACCAACATTCCAAACAAAATCGTCATTCCAAGAGGCTCCTAAGTTTAAAAGATCACCGCAGGCTATTTCACTTTTACTTTTTTTATTTACATCTTTAAACATTGTAAATTTATCT
>DAIQBE010000457.1:0-3536 GCA_036781325.1 Leadbetterella sp.
GAAACTTCACTGCACTTGGGTTTTTAAAGCGACAAGGCCACTAATTCTCCTGGATGGCCCACGGCTCCTACAGCTACCACAATATATTGCTTGCCATTGATGGAGTACGTCATCGGAATTCCCGTTTGATTAGCTGGAAGTTCTAATTCAGACACAATCTTACCCGTTGCTTTATTGAAAGCCCTAAATATTTTTCCGCCACCTCCATCAGAGGCGTATAATCCGGAGCCCTCTCCTGCAAATAAAAGGGACTTGGTTACTAACATTCCAATCCGTTCTGGCGTGCCCGTTCTAGGTATTTTTATTCCTTTGAGTGCAGGATTATTTTTTACCCAATCTGGAGTATCTGTATTTGGAACCATCCATTTGTGCTCTCCTTTATTCAAGTCAATCGCCGTAATTCTTCCATAAGGGGGTTTTACTAATGGTAAGCCAAAAGGACCAATCCGAGACGTTCCCATATAAGCTACATAATCCATATCTACAGTTCCTTTTGGAGAGGGCTCGATGCTCATGGGTCGCAAAACAGTACTCGATGAAACATAAAGCATGCCTTTTTCTGGATCAAAAACCCCGCCTTGCCAATTGGCACCACCTACCGCGTCAGGTATCATCAAAGTGCCCAATTCTTTAGGTGGATCGTAAAGGTTTACGGGTGTGTATAATGGACCTTTATGAAATTTTGAAGCAATTTTTATAGCTTCTTTTTTTATTTCTGGAGTAAAATCTACCAAGATATCTTCAGAATACCCCTGTCTATCAAAAGGTGCTGGCTTTGTAGGAAATGGTTGAGTAGGAGCTGTTTTTTCGCCCGGAACCGTACTTTGAGGAACCTCTTTTTCTTCAATTGGCCAGACAGGTTGACCTGTAATTCTATCAAAAACAAAAACAAATGCTTGTTTTGTAACTTGCACAACTGCTTTTATAGGCTTTCCTTCCACTAGTATATCTGCCAAAATAGGAGGAGCAGGCAAATCATAATCCCAAATGTCGTGATGTACCAATTGATAGTGCCATACTCTTTGCCCAGTTTGGACATTTAGACAAACCAAGCTTTGAGAAAACAGGTTATCTCCTGGGCGATGTCCTCCATAAAAATCACCAGTAGCAGCTTCTATTGGCAAGTAGACATACCCCAACTCTGGGTCTGCCGTAAGTGGAGCCCAAGCACCAGCATTACCGGTATATTTCCAACTATCTTCTTTCCAGGTAGCATTTCCAAACTCTCCAGCTTGGGGTATGGTATGAAAAGTCCATAATTTTTTACCCGTTTTTATATCGTATCCCAAAATATCTCCCCTTACCTGACTCTTTGAACTTGGTGCCAGCCCAACAGGGAAACTGGATCCTATTACTATTACATTGTTTACTATTATTGGCGGAGAAGTAGAACCAATTGGCGAGGTAAGCGCATTCAAAGGGCTTTCTATCCCTTTTTTCAAATCCACAATTCCATGGTCTCCAAAATCAGAAACCAAATGTCCTGTTTCTGCATCTAAGGCCACCAGCTGATAACTAGGAGAGATATATACAATTCTGTCTTTACCATTTAATTGGTCTTCCCAATAGGCGACACCCCTGCCCGAATTTTGCCTAGGCACATAGGCATTTCTCTCTTTTTCATCGAGTCTAAAGGTCCATAACGTTTCACCAGTTTCGCCATCAATGGCCGCAATACTTCTACTTAAACCTGCTGTGGTGTACAAAACACCTTTGACCATTAAGGGAGTGGATTTAAAATAAAATTCAGGATTAGGTCCAAAATTGTCGGTTTTCCATCGCCAGGCTATTTTTAATTTGCTCACATTATTTTCATTGATTTGCTCAAGGGAAGAATAATTTGAGCTGGCAAAATCTCCACGGTGCTGTTTCCATTCCGATTCTATTGTTTTAGGTTTTAGATTTACAATTGCTGGCTTGAAGCCCGCACTCCTCCTACTTGGAGGAGGAATTCCAAAAATTGTTTTATCGTTTTTGTTTATAAAAGAAAGAGGTTTTTCTCCTGGAGGGAATCCATTGGCATTCAATATTAAGGCTATCAGAGAAGTATAGGTTTTTTCATCCAATGAATTTGGCTGCGTTTTAGGCATGGTAGATTTTGTATAGACGTAAAGCTCTTTTAGAGTTTTGTTTTGCCATTTGGATTGAAATCTATCCCCAATTAAAGCCGTGCCACCTTCTGTTCCTCCTAAGTTTCTACCATGGCATAAAGCACAATTGTTTGCATAAACCTCAGTGACATCTGCTACTTGAGAAACGGAAAAAACGCCATTTAAAGCAGTAGGTAACTCATTATTACTCAAAACTTTTTTTTGAGAATAGAGGTTTCCGCCCAAAGTAATGGCACAAAAGAGCGTAAATAGAAAATTCTTCATTAGGGTATTTTTTTATAAAGTATTCAAAAATAGTAAAATTAAAAGGTATTTAAATGGATTCGTAGGAAGTATTTAATACCATTCTTTTAAATGATAAATAGTATAAATAACAGATCAAATTGATTTATTAAACTAAAAAGTACCATATTTTAGCACTATATCAACAGAAAATTGGATTTATATTGCATATTTTTGTTTGAAATTTTATCCAATTCAAATTATAGGCTTTTTCTTTTAGCACAGAGGTACTAAAATCAATTTTTATAACATATGGGAGACCCAATTCTGATTTTGTTTGTAGGTGTTGTTATCGTAGTGGGCGGTATAATTGGTTTCAAACTTCATCCATTTTTAGCTTTGTTATTAGCCGCATTTGCGGTTGCATTACTTACACCTATTGCTTCTGTAGAGCAATTCTATTTGTCAAAAGGCATGTCTGCTGCGGAGGCTTTAAAACAATCTCATAAAAGTATTGGGGAGCGGATTGGGGTAGAATTTGGAAATACTTGTGCTAAGATTGGTATATTAATAGCCATGGCAGCAATTATTGGAAAAGCTATGCTGGATAGTGGTTCAGCAGAGAAAATAATCAGATCATTATTAAAAATTACGGGCGAAAAAAATGCCCCTGTCGGATTTATTTTAAGTAGTTTTTTTCTAACAATTCCAGTGTTTATCGATACCGTGATTTTCTTAATGATGCCTTTGGCAAAAGCCATGGGAATGCGTTTGGGAAAAAACTATCTGCTTTTGGCTTTGTCTGTAATTGCTGGGTCTGTTATGGCAAATTCCTATGTTCCACCTTCTCCAGGGCCATTGTTTTTGGTTGGGGCACTAAATGTTCCCATTGGATTAATGATGGTTTGCGGGGCAATATTGGGTTTGTGTACTATTACCGTTGGATATGTTGTGGCGGTATTTTTAAATAAGAAATTTCCAATTCCCCTTAGAGACTCTCCGGATGCACCTTTAGAAGACATTGCAAGAATTGCCCATAAAGAAGATAAAGATTTGCCTGCATTAGGTTGGGCCTTATTACCTGCAGTTTTCCCAATGTTTACTATTTGTATTCGTTCAGGAGTAGAAGCCTTTGCAAAAACGGAAGGAGCCTTTACTTCGATTCCTTTCCTAAATACACTTATTGATGTTGTTTTGTTTTTT
>DAIQBE010000458.1:0-3526 GCA_036781325.1 Leadbetterella sp.
TACCAATTCGTTTCCGAATTTAAATAGCTGGAAGAGTAGTCTTTTAATAAAAATTAAAGTTGTTTAAATTTAAATTCCAGCGAAAGCGAGATTAAGTTTTCTTTATTTTTTTGTTTTAAAGGCATTTTTGGAGGCTTTGAATAGCCAGATTACCATACTTTTACTTGTTTGTTATTGATAGAATATGGCTATTGTTTCTCTTAGTTTGCTTTTTATTTAAAAAGTAAAAACACTATGAAAGTTAATTTTGATATCGTCTTTGATGCAAAAAAACAAAATAAAAAAAGGAGAAAAATGATTTGTTCAAATCAGAGCAAATTACAATATAAATTGGTAACTAGATTTTTAAAAAAAAATATGTAAATTTTTTTTGGTCAAGACATAAACTATAAAAATCTATTTATTTTTTTGGGGTAAACTATCTTTTATTACAAAATACTCTTAAAGCAAATTAATTCATATTATTTAAAAATATATCCTCAACATATATTTGGATACATTTTCAGAAAAATTTAAAATTTTATTCGTTCTTAACCTATTTTTCATCACAATATTAATTTGTAGAAGCCCCCTTAAATAGAATCAAATGGAGTATTGTATGGTATTTAAGAAGAATTAAGTTAATTTTCATAATCAAAACTAAAATTATGGACAAATTTGAAAAAGAAATAAAAAAAGAATTTCAATTAGAACGAATGATTTTATTCAGTGATGCTGTTTTTGCTATTGCCATTACTTTACTCGTAATCGAAATTAAAGTTCCACATATTGAAAACAACATTAATGATAGTATTGTCTTGTCGGAACTCTTACACTTACTGCCCAAACTTATTGGCTTTATTTTTAGCTTTTTTATAATTGGCATCTATTGGACAGTGCACCACCGTCTCTTTAGTTATGTAATTAATTATGACAATAAGTTAATATGGCTAAATATTTTTTACTTATTTAGCGTGGCATTAATGCCGTTTACAACTGCTTTATATAGCGAGTTTTATCAACCCAATTTGCATATTCCTTTTCTAATATATACGGTTAATATCTGTATTACAGGATTTTGTAATTATCTTATAGTGAAACATTTAGTTAATTCTAAAAACAATATTTCTCATGGATTTAAAGACAAAAATTTGATTAAGGCTTCTATTGCAAGTAGCTGGATGATGCCGGTTATTTTCATAATTGGATTGGCTATTTCTTATATTTTCCCAGCTTGGGTAGGAAGAATGTCCCCATGTTTATTCCCATTATACATTTGGATAGTAAATAAAAAATATGGAAAATCGATAGCTAAACTAAAAACAGAATAGTAATTTATTTTTTAACTTACTCTAATTTAATACGACAATGATTGAGATTTCAAGATGGGTACATTCGATTTCAGGAGCTTTTCATGTTGTTATGGCTATTTCTGGACTATTAACGGGGGCATATTTGCTATTAGCTTCAAAAGGCACTAAACTACATAAGGCTATTGGCTACATATTTTCAGGATCTCTTCTGGTTGTAAATATTTCAGCCTTGTTTATTTATGATTTCAATAATGGTAAACCAAGTGTCTTTCATATCTTGATAATTATTTCCATGTTTTGTCTTATTGCTGGTTTATATCCAATGTTTAAAAAACCAGTAGTAGAGGGCCGCATAAAAAAACATATCAAAGGTATGACTGGTGCATCACATGGATTATGGGCTGCTGGGGCTACGGAATATTTTGTTAGAGAATTAGCTCATGGATTAAATGCTGCTCAATTGATAGCTTATTCTTTTGGAATAACTATGCCTTTTGTTTTTTTAATTGGTTGGACTATTTGGTATAATATTCATCGTACCAAATGGGGTAAATTTTGATTGTAAGTAAACAGTTTGTTCCAATCGATATACCCAGGTCTATTTATGTTTTTATAAAAATAGTAATCAAATACAAATGGCGGAGAATTTAAAATCCTATCATATTGAAATTAAATAGCCAAATTTGATCTGAAATTAAAGTACATAAAATTGGTTTAAGAATCAGAAAATAAATTTAGCCTATCCTATTCAAAATTTTGATAAACAGGTTAGGAGTAAAATAAGGTTACCCACCAAGCTTTTTGAAAATAGTGTTACTTTGAGCTAAGCTTAAAAACTTTTTTAATGGGTATAAAAACTTTGATATGAGATTTGTATTACCAGTTATAGTAGTTTCTCAATTTTTGTGTACTTCACTTTGGTTTGCGGGTAATTCCATAATTTCTGACATCGCAATTGACCTAAATCTTAGTCCAAATTTTTTGGCTCACCTTACGAGTGCCATACAGCTAGGATTTATTTCAGGCACTTTTGTTTTTGCAGTTTTTGCTATTTCAGACCGTTTTTCGCCATCAAAAGTATTTTTTTGTAGTTCTATTTTAGCTGGTATTTTTAATCTTGGCACAAGCATAAACTCCATTGAAATTACCCAAGTATTTCTTTTTAGATTTTTAACTGGTTTTTTTCTTGCAGGTATTTATCCGGTAGGTATGAAAATAGCCTCGGATTACTTTCAAAGTGGTTTAGGAAAATCTCTCGGGTTCTTAGTGGGAGCTTTAGTCTTGGGTACGGCATTTCCTCATTTATTGAAAAACTTAAGTATGGGCTTTCCATGGAAATATATCATTTATAGTACTACTTTGCTGTCTTTTATAGGCGGATTTGCCATTTTTTTGTTTGTTCCTGATGGCCCTTTTCGCAAATCTTGTCAAAAATTTATTTGGACAGAATTTTTATCTGGCTTTAAGAATAAGAATTTCCGATCAGTATCCATTGGATATTTTGGACACATGTGGGAGCTCTATTCCTTTTGGGCATTTGTGCCGCTGATGTTGTCGGCATATAATAGTAAATATCCCGAAATTCATCTTAATGTATCTTTATTCTCGTTTTTAATAATTGCCTCCGGTGCAATAGCTTGTGTTTTTAGCGGAATACTTTCTTCCTATTTTGGTGCAAAAAAAATTGCAACCATTTCTTTGTTTTTGTCATGCTTATGCTGTTTTAGTTCCCCTCTTTTTTTATTTTCTCCTTCACCTATCTTATTCGTTGTTTTTCTATTCTTTTGGGGTCTTATTGTTATAGCCGACTCCCCTTTATTTTCAAGTTTAGTAGCTCAAAATGCTCCAGAGGAATCGAGAGGAACTTCTCTGACCATAGTAAATTGCATTGGATTCTCTATAACAATCTTTAGTATTCAATTTATTAATTGGCTTTCAGATACTATTAATCATCAATATATCTATATGTTTCTTGCCATTGGACCTATACTCGGCCTCATTGCATTGTTAAGAAATAGAATGACCGCTAAAATCACCTAAGTGCTGACAAAGAGGACTTGATTAAAATGAATGCTATTTTGGATTTGAGGTAACTACTAGGCAAGCCCCTTGCTTTTTTCTGATTTCTGGTATACAATGAGGCAGAAAATATTTGTTTAAAAGCCAAACTGTTTTTTTTCTTCTTTTATAGATTTTGAAATCAATTTTGCCCATTCCATGGCTTCCAAGAGATC
>DAIQBE010000459.1:0-3512 GCA_036781325.1 Leadbetterella sp.
CCAAAATGCAACAAGGTGGTGGTATAAATAGTAGTGCTATTCCTGATATTTTTGGTGCTTTGGATACTTTACCCGTTGCCACCATCATCATCAGTTTTTTGTTTTATTTTATAGGTGGGTATTTGTTATACAGTGCCTTATTTGGTGCGGTGGGCTCTGCGGTAGATAGCGACACTGATACCCAGCAGTTTATGCTTCCCATAACTATTCCCATAATTGCTGCTTTTATGATCGCCCAATTTGTAATACGAGACCCTAACAGTAATTTAGCCATCTGGACCTCTATGATTCCTTTTACCTCTCCGATAATAATGATGGTGAGAATTCCATTTGGAGTGCCTATCTGGCAGATAGTTATTTCTGTTATTTTACTGATTGCCGGATTTATTTTCACCACTTGGATAGCATCAAGAATTTACCGTGTTGGCATCATGATGTACGGAAAAAAAGTAACTTGGAAAGAAATGGGAAAATGGTTGTTTTATAAGGGATAAATTGAAATATTTTTTGGAAGGCCTGGGAAATTAATTTTTCTCAGGCCTTTTTTATTGATTGAATTTGAGACTTTTAATTTCATATAAAATTAAATTTCTTTAATAAAAATGCTAAATAAAGTATAATTCTTAACAACATATTTAAACATAGTGTTATTCTTTAATTAAATTTGTAAAATGAACAATTCAGAAAATGCTAAGGTAGAATTGCTAGACCCTAAAAAATATATTATAATTAAAGGGGCCAGAGTTAATAACCTAAAAAATATAGATGTAGCCATAAAAAGAAATTCACTAACTGTAATAACAGGATTATCTGGCAGTGGGAAATCATCTTTGGCATTTGACACACTTTATGCCGAGGGGCAAAGAATGTATGTAGAAAGCTTAAGTTCTTATGCACGACAGTTTCTTGGCAGAATGGAGAAACCCGAAGTGGATTATATAAAAGGTATTTCCCCAGCCATTGCAATAGAACAAAAAGTAGGATCTAAAAATCCTCGCTCAACTGTTGGTACAGTAACTGAAATATATGATTATTTTAAATTACTTTTTGCACGAATCGGAATTACCTATTCTCCTATTTCTGGAGGAATTGTAAAAAAAGATTCGGTTTCAGATGTGGTGAATTATATTTTCGAAAACCCAGAAAATACTAAATTAATGGTGATGACCCCATTAATTACTAAAGAGAATCGAACGGTTTTTGAAGAACTTGATTTAATGCTTAAAAAAGGATTTACAAGAATAGTTTCCGGTGAAGAAATTGAATTAATAGAAGATTATTTAGAAAAAGGCGATAATATTGTTAATAAAGCCAAAGGACTAAAATTATTAATTGACAGAGCTGTAGTTCACTACGACGATAAAAACGAACCGGATGAAGATACTCAATTTCGCCTTTCAGATTCTATACAGACCGCTTTTATTGAAGGTGATGGTGTTTGTGAAGTAAAAATATTATTAGAATCTGGAAATAAGATTAAAACCTTCTCCGACAAATTTGAATTAGATGGAATTCTTTTCGAATCACCATCCGTTAATCTTTTTACTTTTAATAATCCATATGGAGCTTGCAAAAGATGTGAAGGATTTGGTTCTGTTTTGGGCATTGATCCTGACTTAGTGATTCCTGATAAAAGCTTATCTGTCTTTGAAGGGGCTATTGCACCGTGGCGGTCCGAAAAAATGAGCGAATGGCTGATGCCTTTGGTTAGAAAAGGTATAAAATTCAATTTCCCTATTCATAGGCCTTTAAAAGAACTTTCTGATGCTGAATATGAGTTACTTTGGACTGGCAATAAGCATTTTTCCGGCTTAAATGATTTCTTTAAATTTTTAGAAGAACAAACTTTTAAAATTCAATATCGGGTCATGTTATCTCGATACAGAGGAAGAACGGTTTGTCCTGATTGCCGGGGCTCTCGTTTAAGAAAAGATGCGTCTTATGTAAAAATAAGTGGTAAATCTATAATTGATTTGGTGCTTTTGCCAATATCTGAAGTTTCCAATCTTTTTAAAAAATTAAATCTCGATAAAAATTCATTAGAAATAGGAAAACGTATTCTTACTGAAATCAGAAACAGATTAGATTATATGGAAAGGGTAGGTTTAGGTTATCTGACCCTAAATAGACTTTCCAACTCACTTTCTGGAGGAGAAACACAACGAATTAGATTGGCAACCTCTTTGGGAAGTGCTTTGGTGGGCTCCATGTATATTTTAGATGAACCAAGTATTGGATTGCATCCTCGAGACACCGAAAGACTAGTTTCGGTGTTATTGAATTTGAGAGATATGGGAAACACCGTAATAGTAGTGGAACATGAAGAAGAAGTTATGAAGGCAGCTGATCAAATTATCGATATTGGACCTGAGGCCGGGAATCTAGGAGGTGAATTGATTTTTCAAGGCGATTGGAACGATAAAGACATAAATCAAAGCAATAGCCATACCCTTAATTTTCTTTCAGGCCGAGACAAAATACTGGTTCCAATTCAAAGAAGAAAATTTATTGATTTTATAAACATAAACAATGCGAGAGAAAATAATTTAAAAGATATTTCAGTAAAAATACCTTTAGGGATATTATTAGTAATAACAGGTGTAAGTGGATCCGGTAAATCAACATTGATTCGTAAAATATTGTATCCAGCCTTAGCAAAAATGAAAGGTGAGTTTGGAGATGAAGTAGGAAAATATGGGGAAATAACTGGAAGTATCAGCAGGATCAATCAAATAGAAATGGTGGATCAAAATCCAATTGGCAAATCAAGTCGCTCTAATCCAGTCACTTATATTAAAGCTTACGATACCATAAGGGCTTTAATGTCGGAACAACCGCTATCAAAAACTAGAGATTACAAACCTTCCCATTTTTCATTTAATGTAGATGGCGGGCGTTGTGAAGCTTGTCAAGGTGAAGGTTACCAAACCATTGAAATGCAATTTATGGCTGATGTAAAATTAAATTGTGAGAGTTGCAATGGGAAAAGATTTAAAAAAGAAGTGTTAGAAGTTAAATTTCACGAAAAAGACATTTCAGATATTTTGGACTTAACCGTTGATGAAGCAATAGATTTTTTCAAAAATAATCAACCAAAATTGGCAGAAAGATTACAGCCTCTTCAGGATGTAGGTTTGGGTTATATCAAGTTGGGACAATCTTCGAGCACTCTTTCTGGCGGAGAAGCCCAAAGAGTAAAGCTTGGATTTTTCTTAGGCAAAGGCAATGCGGACAAAGGAAAAACTTTGTTTATTTTTGATGAACCCACCACAGGTTTGCATTTCCATGATATTAAAAAGCTGCTAAAAGCTATGAACGCCCTCGTTGAACAAGGTGATAGTGTAATTATAATTGAGCATAATATGGAGGTAATTAAATCATCAGATTGGATTATTGACTTAGGGCCAGAAGGTGGAGAAAAAGGCGGTTTTGTCTGTTTTGAAGGTACCCCAGAAGAAATGAAAAAGATAAAAGGCAATTACACAGCCTCTTATTTGAAAGAGAAATTGAAA
>DAIQBE010000460.1:0-3501 GCA_036781325.1 Leadbetterella sp.
AAGAATAAAATTTTCATTTAATAGGTGATGATGTCTTTTCTAAACGAATATTTTTTTCACTACATATATTTTTTTTAAACTTTTGTTGGAAAAAAGTTCGGAAAAATAATTTTTGAATATTATTATTTCGGAAAAACTAAGATGAGTTTAATATAAAATGTTATTAACTAAGGTCTTAAGTAAGAAAATGGATTAATCTTTTAAAGAGAGTCCTGATTTTAAGCACAGTAAAGGATAGCAAAAACCATTTTTTGAATTTAATTTGCAATTCGAAATAACATGGAAAGTATAACATCTCAATAATTATGGAGTCTGCTCAAAATAATAATTCTTTTAAACATGTAAGTTTTTTATGGGACGAAACAAAAGCCAAGGAATTGGCTAATGACGAAGTTGCCTTATTTATATATCGTTCCAATCTTCTGGGAGCTGATTTAAGACTTACCAATTATGGGGGAGGAAACACTTCAGTTAAAATTAGTGACAAAGATCCTTTAACGGGTAAAGAAGTAGAGGTGATGTGGATTAAGGGCTCTGGAGGTGATATAGGAACCTTGAAAAAATCAGGTTGTGCAGCGCTATATATGGATAGGTTGTTAAATTTGGAGAACGTATTTAGGGGTAAAGCTCATGAAGATGAAATGGTAGAGCTCTTTAATCATTGTATTTTTGACTTAGCATCTAAAGCCCCTTCCATAGATACACCTTTGCATGGCTTTCTTCCATTTAAACATATAGACCATTTACATCCTGATGCTGCTATTGCTATTGCCGCAGCAAAAGATGGAAAAAAAATTACTGAAGAACTGTTTAATGGGGAAATAGGTTGGGTGGAATGGCAAAGACCTGGCTTTGATTTGGGTTTACAACTAAGAACTTGTCTTCAAGAAGCCGCTGCAAAAGGTATTACTTTAAAAGGCATCATGTTAGGGTCTCATGGCTTGTTTACTTGGGGCGATACTTCCTATTCAAGTTATATAAATACCCTCGAGGTAATAGAAAAAATTGCTCAATATCTAGAAGATAATTATGGCAAAAAAAGGCCAGTATTTGGTGGGGCTAAAATAGAGAGTTTGTCAAATAGTGAAAGAAAAACAAAAGCAGCGGCTTTAGCCCCTACTTTAAGAGGATATTGCTCTTCTGAAAAAAAGATGGTGGGTCATTTTACGGATGATAGCCGAGTTTTGGAGTTTATTAATTCCAATGACTTAGCAAGATTAGCACCTTTAGGTACATCTTGTCCTGATCACTTTTTAAGGACCAAAATTGCTCCCTTGGTTCTAGACCCAGACAAAACGGATAATAAAGAATATTTAGATTCAGTTTTTGAATCATATCGTCTAGGTTATAAATCCTATTACGAGGCTTGCAAGCATCCAAATTCTCCCGCTATGCGTGACCCAAATCCAGTAGTTATACTTCTTCCTGGGGTTGGGATGTTTACTTTTGCTAAAGACAAAACAATGGCTCGCTTGGCTTCAGAATATTATACCAATGCCATTAATGTTATGAAAGGTGCGGAGGCGGTTTCCGAATATACTTCTTTGCCTCATCAGGAAGCATTTGATATTGAATATTGGCTATTAGAAGAGGCAAAATTGCAACGCATGCCTAAACCTAAGGCCCTTTCGGGAAGAATTGCTCTGATAACAGGAAGTGCTGGTGGAATTGGAAAAGCAATTGCAAAGAAATTTGTAGAAGAAGGGGGATGTGTAATTTTAAATGATATTAATCAAGAAAGACTCGACATTGCAACCGCGGAATTTATTAAGCTTTTTGGTAAAGATTCAGTTGCTTCCACTCTTTTAAATGTGACAAGTAAAGAAGCTACCTTTTTGGCATTCGAAAATGCTGCTTTGGCTTTTGGAGGCATAGATATTATAGTAAATAATGCCGGGATAAGTATATCAAAATCTATTGCCGAGCATAGTTTAGAAGAATGGGATAGCCTATATGATATTTTAGTTAAAGGGCAATTCATCGTTTCTCAAGCTGGAATAGCCATCATGCGTAAACAAGGTATTGGTGGAGATATTATTAATATTGTTTCAAAAAATGCAGTAGTAGCCGGACCAAACAATCCAGGATATGGATCTGCCAAAGCCGCTCAAGCTCATTTAAGTAGGTTAATGGCTGCCGAATTAGGGCCTGATAAAATAAGAGTCAACACGGTAAATCCAGACGCGGTTATTTCAGATTCTAACATATGGGCAGGTGGATGGGCCGAAGGTAGAGCAAAAGCATATGGAGTGTCGGTAGAAGAATTACCAGCATATTATGCTAAAAGAACATTATTGAATGAGATTATTCTCCCTGCCGACATAGCTAATGCATGTTTTGCTTTGGTAGGAGGCCTTCTAAATAAGTCTACAGGAAATGCCATAAACGTAGATGGTGGTGTGGCAATGGGTTTTTACAGATAAGAAATAAGTAAGAAAAGAAAACCTTAAATTAAATAATCATACACCTATAAGATGGAATTTTCTCAAAATTTAATAGACCAACATAATTCTAAACTTGTATCTAAACATAAGATACTTTTCGATTTTGCCAAAAACGAAGTGGAAGGCCTTGAAGGTCATATCCAAAAATTAATTGACTTTCAAGTGGCAATTCCTTCATGGGCTCTAGGAACAGGCGGCACTCGTTTTGGGCGTTTCCCCGGGGGTGGTGAACCAAGAAGTTTAGAGGAAAAGATAGAAGACGTGGGACTTTTGCATAAATTAAATAATACTTCGGGTGCCATTTCTTTACATATTCCATGGGATATTCCTACTTCGCCCAAAGATATACAAGCACTTGCTCATCAATACGGATTATCTTTTGATGCCGTGAATTCCAACACTTTTCAAGATCAGCAAGATCAAGCATTAAGTTACAAATTCGGCTCTCTTCAAAATGTAAACAAAGCTATAAGGAAACAGGCCATTGATCATAATTTGGAGGTTATAAAACATGGTATAGATCTGGGTTCTAAATCCTTAACTGTTTGGCTTTCTGATGGTTCGTGTTTTCCTGGTCAATTAAATTTTAGAAAAGCTTTTGAGAACACCTTAGAAAGTTTACAGGAAATTTATGCCGCTTTACCTTCGGATTGGAAAATGTTTGTAGAATATAAAGCATTTGAACCCAATTTTTATTCCATGACAGTTGGAGATTGGGGACAATCACTTTTGTATGCATCAAAACTGGGTGAAAAAGCCTTCACATTGGTAGATTTAGGCCATCATTTACCTAATGCTAATATTGAGCAAATAGTAAGTTTATTGATGATGGAAGGAAAATTGGGCGGTTTTCATTTTAATGATTCTAAATATGGAGACGATGATTTGACCGTAGGAAGTATAAACCCTTATCAATTATTTTTAATTTTTAATGAGTTAACCCAAGGAACGCAAGCTAATAACGCACCTTTTGAATTAGGCTCTGGATTTGGTTGGATGATTGATGCTTCACATAACATAAAAGATCCTTTAGAAGATCTATTGCAATCTGTGGAAG
>DAIQBE010000461.1:0-3496 GCA_036781325.1 Leadbetterella sp.
TACTACGAAATTTTCCATGCGACAAAGATATAAAAGTTTTTTTTAGGACTTACATTAGCTGGAATATTTTGCTAAATTTTAAGCCAAAGAATTTATAAAAACCTTTAAGATTTCTTGAATTAAATAAGTTATTTTGTAATTGTATGAGCTCTATATTTTTAAATTTTTCAAGAAATTAGCATTATTTTTCATAGATGTAAGAGAATCTTTTGGATATTCTTCCTGCTCTACAAAGAAATATTTAACACCATTGTCACTAGCAGCTCCCAATAATTTGGAATAATCTATGATACCATCCGCGAGGTCTGTTTGTTTAGGTTTTGGATCCTTAACAATTAATTGTTTAACATGACACAACTCATACCTATTACCATATTGCTTTAAATGTTCAATTGTGTTTTCTCCCGCAGCCTCACTCCAACACATATCTAATTCGAAACAAACTAAATTAGCGTCTGTGTTCTCAATCAAAATTTTCTGTCCTTTTAGGCCATTTAGAAATGCGAAAGAGTAAGAATGATTATGGTATCCGAACTGTAATCCAAATTTTTTGCATAATTCTCCTTTTTTGTTAAACTCTGAGGCTTTTTGTTTCCAAGCATCTAAATCTTTTTGTGGACCAATACTTGGACAAATAATATATTCAAGCCCAACTTTTGCGGCTTTTTCAACCAAAGATTCAGTTATCCCATTTAATCCCATGTGGGTACTTATCATTTTAACACCTATCTTATCTAAAAACTGTTGTGATTCTTCTGCCGACATTCCCCAAAAAGGGTCTGATGAATACGATTCGAATTGTTTATATCCCATTTTAGCCAAAGCTTCCATAGTTCCTTTTGCATCTTTTGGCATTAAATCTCTTACGCTATATAGTTGACAACCGAATGTCTTTATTTTTTTATTAGTAGCAAATAATTCAGTAGAAATCAAAGAAGATGCTGCTAATGAGCTTGTTTTTTGAATAAATGATCTGCGATTCATAAGTGTTAAGGTTTGTTTTTAGTATTAATAAAAAAATAAAGGTATTTGATTTTATTTTATTTCCAAAAAGATAATTAGGAAACAAAAAAAGAGCTCTTGAAAATTTCAAGAACTCTTGTGTACCCGGAGCCGGAGTCGAACCGGCACGAGTGTAACCTCATTGGTGTTTGAGACCAACGCGTCTACCAATTCCGCCATCCGGGCAATTGTTTCGATTGGGCCTGCAAAATTAGTAAAAGTATGCCATTTTTACAAGTTCTAAACACAAATAATTTATGATTTTTTTTTGAACTTATGTAATTTACACAATATGAACCACTTATTTATTCATATCTTAATGATTCTATAGGGTCAAATTTGGAAGCTTTATAAGCGGGATAGTATCCAGAAATCAGTCCTACAATAATACAAACAGTAAATCCTAAAAATATCCAGTTCCAAGGAATTACGAAACCGCCTCCTCCCTGACCTGCTAAAAAATAAGAAACAACATTACCCGCTGTTATTCCCAACAGTATGCCAGCTAGACCACCCATTATACAAATTACAATTGCCTCGATTAAAAATTGCATTCTAATTTTTTGTGGCGATGCTCCTAATGCTTTCCTTACACCAATTTCCCTTGTCCTCTCTGTTACTGATACCATCATGATATTCATAAGCGCAATAGAAGCACCCAAAAGGGTAATAAATGATATTCCAAATCCACCAATTCTTAAATAGCCTGTTACTTCATCAAAGTTTTTTAAAAGAGCATCAGACCTTTCAATTTTAAAAGAATTTTCATCATACACTTTATCTTCTCGTACTCCTCGCATTACTGCTGTTGCTTCTCCTATGGTATAATCAATGTTTGTTGAATTAGGAACAGAAGTAGAAATTTCATAAGAAAACAATCCATTATTGTCGTAATTTCTCGCACATTCTAGTGGAATCAAAGCCACTCTGTCATCACCACCACCAGTTATGCTTCCCTTTTTTTCTAAAACTCCAATAATGGAGTATTTTTCCCCCATTAGCGTAATTTCTTTATTTATGGGATTGGTATTTGGGAACATTTTTACTGCAATTTCATTTCCGAGAATCACCACTCTATTTGTATAGCTTCTATCTATATTTGATATATTTCGACCATTCTGAAATTTATAGCCCTTTAAACCCATATAATTTTCATCAATTCCAACTACTAAAATATTTGGGTTCGATTTGTTGGATAGATATTTTATGGTTTCGTTTTGAGATGCAAAAGTATAAATACTTACAAATGCTTTTGTTTGATTTGAAAATTTTTCTTTAAAACGAATTGCTTGCTTAAAATAGATGGGTTTTTGCTGTTTTTTAGCTATTCCTCTCATCCTCCTGCCATTGTTTTGCTCAATTTTTATATCAAAAGAATTTGCACCTAATCCCTCAAAACTTTTATTTACTGAACCTTGCATTCCTTCAATAGCCGTTAAAATACCAACCAAAGCAGTAATGCCAAAAGTTATAATAGCTGCTGTAAGAACAGTTCTTAATAAATTAGAGCGAATTGATCTTAAACCTTCAAATATATTTTCTTTTAAATTCATTTTATTTTGGTAATAATAATACTTAGAATTATTTTTGATTAGAATATTAACTGTCAGAAATAGCCAAAACACAATTTAATTGCATTTTTTTTGTTTTAGGTACAAATTTCTGTATTCATTTTTTATCAAACAAACCTATGAGGAAGTTCATTTTGCCGTTTATCATTTTTCTAATGCTTAGTTTTAAAGTTTCGGCAAACCAAATCTATATTCCTATGGATGAAGTTCAAAAAAATCATCTTAAAGCGTATGGATTGGCATTTTGGGTTTTAAAAAATTATGATACTGAAATAGACTGGCTACTAAATTACCGTGGTGGAAGTTTTATGTTTCCAGTAAGTCAAACTTTTATAAATGAATGCGTGATTCGAGGAATTAGTTATGAAGTGATTTCTGAAGCCAATGCATCAAATATTTTAAGCATTGTTAAGAATCCTGATGTTAATATGGACGCTGTGAAACTGCAAAAAGCACCTAAAATAGCAGTATATTCTCCAAAAAGTGCCCAGCCTTGGGATGATGCAGTTACTTTAGCTTTAACTTATGCTGAAATAGAATTTACTAAAGTGTATGACGACGAAGTTATGTCCGGTAAATTGCCAGAATACGATTGGCTACATTTGCACCATGAAGATTTTACAGGGCAATTTGGAAAATTTATTCGACTTAAAAGCTCAGCTTGGTATCAAGAACAGAAACGAGAAGTAGAGGGGATTGCCGCTAAATATGGATTTTCAAAATCTTCTCAGTTAAAAGGTGCAGTAGCTAAGAAAATAAGTGATTTTGTATTAGGAGGGGGTTATATGTTTGCTATGTGTAATGCAACAGATACTTTTGATATTTCAATGGCAGCACAAGGTTTAGACATGGTGGAATCAATTTACGACGGTGATGGTGCTGACCCCTCTGCCAACTCAAAGTTAAATTATAATAATTGTTTC
>DAIQBE010000462.1:0-3496 GCA_036781325.1 Leadbetterella sp.
TTTATTCATATATTAAAAAAGAGAGCTAAATCATTTTTGGTCTATTAGAAAATATATTAGAAATAGTGCTATAATAATTTTACAAGGCTCTATTTTTTTATTCGAATTTTCTTAAGTCTACAATTGTCCACTTATTCTTTTCGCTATTTTCGCTACTCTAGTCTTTTAGATTTTAAGGTAAAACACGCTTGCATAAATTATGCGTAATACGCATACGAATTATTTAGAAAATATGATTTTTGGCAGATAGATTGCACCCAATTATTTAATGTTCAAAAAAAATTGAGGGTAATTTCATTCATACTATTTGGAAGTTTTATAACAAACGCACACGCACAAACCAAGCTCAGTTTGGCGGAGGCATGGCAAAAGGGGATACAAAATCCTACAATCAAACAAAAATCACTAGAACTAGAAGTGGGCAATATAGATCTGGCACTTAGCAAAAAGCAGCTTTTACCTAATATTTCAGGCCAATATAATAACAGCTTAAACATTGGGCGAAGTATTGATCCCTACACCAATTCGTTTTTAACACAAAGTATTGTAGGTAATAATTATGGGCTATCGGCAAACTACACCCTTTTTGATTTTTATCAGAATAAAAACCAAATTGCCATTAATCAGCTTTATCTAAAAGCCATTGGTCAGGATTTAAAAGCTATCGAAAACGACATAAAATACCGAATATTGGTGGCGTTTTCCGAAGTATTGCTTGCCGAGGAACAAGCGAAGACTTCGCAGTCATTGATACATAATGCAGAAGAAAACCTAAGGTACTTGAAGAAATTATACGCAGCCGATCGCATAAGATACTCTTTAATAGTGACGTTGGAGGCAGAGCTGCTGCGTTTGAAAACCGATCAGGTACAGGCAATTGCCAACACTTCTTTGGCAAAACTGAGCCTCCAGAGACTTATAGGATTACCCTCAGAAATCAATCTAGAATTGACAAATAGAGGTGTTTTACTCCAAGTAAAACCGTTAAATACACCTATGGAAATAATCTTGGAAGAGGCTATTTCTAATCTTCCCGAATTTGAAAATCTAAAATATCAGAAAATCATAAAGACCAAAGAATCAGCAATGCTATTGGCTCAAAAATGGCCTACCTTCATAGCCTTTAGTAATATAGGCACAACGTATTCGAGTGCCGCTAGGCGTATAGAAAACCAAGAACTTGTAAAAATAAATTATCCCAAACAGTTTGGTGATAACCTTAATATGAATGTGGGATTTTCAGTCCGTTTTCCACTTTTTAATGTTTCAAATTATGATTTAAAAAACCAGAAAAAACAAATAGAGCTTAAAGGTATTAATATTCAATCGGAAGCCAAGAAATTAGAAATTAGAGGAATAGTAGAAGAATCTTTCACTCGGCTAGAGGCAACAGTAAATAGAGAAAAAATACTAGAGGAGAGAATCGCCTCATTGGAAACGGTAGAAAAAATAAATCAGAATGGTTTTGAAGAAGGAAGAGTAGAGTTTTCGGAATATTTACAGAGTAAAAGGGATTTGGAGCAGGCGAAGTTGCAAATAAATATCCTTAAATATCAATACTTTGTTTTAATTAAACAATTAGAATTTTACAGAACAGGTACTTGGCAATGAAAGTAAAACAACACGACTTCAGAGATTGTGGGGCGGCTTGTTTAGCATCTGTGGCGGGCCATTATAAGCTTAAAATACCCATAGCTCGTATTAGGCAGTTTGCGGGTACTGACAAAAAAGGCACCAATGTTTTGGGTATGATTGAAGCCGCCCAAAAATTGGGTTTTCAAGCCAAAGGCGTACGAGGCGTGGCCGAAAGCTTAGACAAAATTCCTAAGCTAGCCATTGCTCATATCATCATAAAACGCGAAATGGACGTGGCCGTCTTAAATGGTCAGCCAATTGAACTCCACCATTATGTGGTAATCTATCAAGTGACATCCACCCATATCACAATAATGGATCCAGGGGATGGCAAAATGCACAAAAAAACGCGTGAAGAGTTTCAAAAAGAATGGTCGGGAGTGTTGATATTGCTTTTGCCTGATAATGAGTTTAAGGCGGGCAATGAGAAAACATCGGTTTTGAATAGATTTTGGAATTTACTTAGGCCACATTCGACGGTTATGATGCAGGCTTTTGTGGGTGCAGCAATCTATACAATTCTGGGTTTGTCCACTTCTATCTACATTCAAAAAATCACCGACCATGTTATAGTAGGTCAAAACAAAAATCTGCTGAATCTACTAAGCGTGGTCATGATTATCCTATTGATTTTACAAGTTTTTATAGGTACTGCTAAAAACATATTTGCCTTAAAAACAGGCCAACAGATAGATGCACAGCTCATTTTGGGTTATTACAAACATCTATTAAAGTTACCCCAGCAGTTTTTTGATACTATGCGGGTAGGGGAAATCATTTCTAGAGTAAACGACGCCGTAAAAATCAGAGTATTTATCAATGATGTGGTTATTGGCTTGGTGGTCAACGTGTTTATTGTGTTTTTTTCGTTTGCCCTAATGTTTACCTACAACTGGAAGTTGGCTCTTATGGTCTTGGTTATCATCCCATTTTATTTGTTGATATTTTTCATAACCAATCGCATCAACAAAAAACTGCAAAGAAAACTAATGGAAAATTCAGCCGATTTGGAGTCTCAATTGGTAGAATCTCTTAATGCCGCCGCTACTATCAAACGCTTTGGATTGGAAAATTATTCCAATCTCAAAACCGAGAACAACTTTGTTAGACTGCTTCAAACTATTTTTAAATCTTCCTCCAGTAGTATTTATATTGGCACAGCAAGCGATTTTATTTCTCGGTTGTTTACTATTATTTTGCTTTGGGCAGGAACCTATTTAGTTATTGGAAACGAAATTACCCCAGGCGAACTCTTGTCATTTTATAGTTTGATAGGATATTTTACTGGTCCAGCTCAAAGTTTAATTGGCTCTAACAAAACCATACAAGATGCCTTGATAGCAGCGGATAGATTATTTGAAATTATGGACTTGGAACGAGAAGAAACAGAGAACAAAGTTATTTTGAAACCCGAAATGACTGGAGATATAAGTTTCTCTGAGGTGTCTTTCAGATATGGAACGCGAGTGCAAGTTTTCGACAATTTGTCGCTTTTGATGAAAAAGGGAGAAATAACAGCATTGGTAGGCGAAAGTGGCTCGGGAAAATCGACGATGATGTCACTATTACAAAATCTGTATCCATTAGCAAGTGGGCAAATAAAAATTGGAAATTTTGACATCAAGCATATAGATAACCAAAGTCTAAGACAGGTAGTAAGTGTTGTGCCACAGCAAATCGATTTGTTTAGTGGTAACATAATTGACAACATTGCCATTGGAGATTTTGAGCCAGATATGCAAAGAATTTTGGGAATATGTCAAATATTGGGCATAATAGAATTTGTGGAAAAACTACCCAAAGGTTTTGAAACAGCGATAGGCGAAAACGGAGCAGCACTTTCTGGAGGCCAAAGGCAAAG
>DAIQBE010000463.1:0-3490 GCA_036781325.1 Leadbetterella sp.
TTTTAAATTTTAAGTGAATAGAAACGATTTTCATTTTGGAAATCGTTTTTTTTTGTAAAAAACTTCTTCAAATTAGAATTGGGAAAAGCCACTTTTATTTATTTTTGTTTTTGATGATTTTATTTTTACTTTATTTGTGATTAAATTTTCATTATATTTTTGTAATTAATGTTTGCAGATGTAGTTTTTCCATATGACTTAAGTCCTGAGAAATTAGACGATTATTTAGAAAAGGCTTGGTTCAGAATAGGACAGAGTATGTTTACTACTAACTTTTTGAGTTTTAATGGTAATTTATACAGCGCTTTTTGGCTACAGATAGTTTTAAAAAATTTTATTCCTTCCAAAACACAAAATTCTTTATTGAAAAAGAATAAACATTTAAAAGTAGAAATTAAGCCTTTTGTTTTAAATGAAGAAAAAGAAGAGTTATTTGCAAAATATCGTTCGGGTTTAAATTTCGAGACTTCTAATTCTTTATTTGCTCTTTTACTTAATGAAAATCAAGTCTCAATTTTTAATACATATTGTATAGAAGTATTTGATAATGAGTCCTTAATTGCATGCGGGGTATTTGATTTAGGGAAAGAAAGTGCTCAAGGAATTGTTTGTTTTTTTGATCAACAGTATAAAAAAAACAGTTTGGGTAAATTTATTATGCTCCAAAAAATTTTGTTTCTCCAGGGTTTGGGAGTCCATTATTTTTATCCAGGTTATTTTGCTCCAAACTATCCCAAATTTGATTATAAATTAGAATTAGCCAAAGAGAGTACAAATTATTTTTCCATACTAGAGAATAGGTGGATTCCATTTTCTCAGTTTGATAGTTCTAATAGCCCGCTTTCTATTTTATCAAAGAAAATGGAGCATTTAATGGCATTAATGATAGCCTATAAGATACCTTTCAAGCATTTGATTTATGATTATTTTGACCTAAATATGATTAGAACTTTTAATGGACAGGAATTACTCGAGACGCCATTTTTTTTACATCTATTTACTACAATTAAAACCCAACTAGGTGTAATTTGTTATGATATTTTAAAAGGGGAATATCAATTATTACTATGCACAAGAATATATGATGTGCCAGACGCTTTAGAAAATTCGGGTCATTATAATGCTTGCATTCTTAAAATTGCCAAAATTTTAACTTCAGATCAAAATCCTGAAGGCATAATAGCAAAAACATTAGACCTTTTTATAAAGAATAAAGAAGTCATAGAAAAAGATATATAAACACCTTATTATTAAATACTTGGATAAGTATATCCTTTCCTGTATTTTCTTTCTAACAGTTTATTTGCTTCTTTATCATTTGTTATTATTTCTTTTTGGCCATCCCAGTCTAAACTTTTACCCGCACGCATGGATGCCATTCCCAATAAGCACATGTTAGTGGCTCTATGACCCTTTTGAATGTCAGCAAAAGGCAATTTTTTTGTTTTTATGGAATTTAATAAATCTGCCCAAACCAAATCGATATTTTGTTGATCCGGCAAATTTAATTTTGCATCTTCATGGATAATTTCTTTGTTTTTGTTACTTGGATAAAACGTCCAGCCGTTTTGCCATCCCATATGGAAAGTGCCCTCAGTACCATGAAAATATACACCTACATTTTCAGATTTTTGACTTGGGCGACCGTTAAGTTGACTATGTTCCCAAGTACACGTAAAATCTTCAAAATCATACACCACAATTTGGCTCTCAGGCGAGTTGTTATTGTTAGTATTTATTTTATCAGAAGCTATTGAAAATATTTTTTTTGGGGCAATCTCATCAGTCCACCATAAAATCTGATCAAACCAATGTGGTCCCCAATCACCGAGCTGCCCGTTGGCAAATTCTAGGCGTTGTCTCCAACTGCGAGGATGAATGCTGGCATTATAAGTTACCAAAGGAGCAGGGCCACACCAAGCATCCCAATCCAGCTCAGCGGGTATAGATTCATCTGGTGTTATTTTTCCTTGACCAAAATTATAGGTTACAAATGACCTTACTTCTTTTATTTGACCAACTTTACCTGATTTCAAAAATGCTTGTCCACTTACATTATGTGGTGAATATCTTCTATGAAAACCAGTAATACAAATTTTTTGGGTATCTCTTGCAGTTTTCAATATAGCTTTACCCTCGTTCAAGGTATGGCTAATAGGTTTTTCTAAATAAACATGGGCTCCAGACTTCATGGCGTCAATTGCAATAAGGGCGTGCCAATGGTCAGGAGTAGCATTTATTACAATTTCAGGCTTTTCTTTAAGCAAAAGCTCTTGATAGTTTTTATATGTTTTTGGAGAATCAGAACAAAGCTTTTTTACTTCTTCTAAACATTTTTTTAATTGCCTATCGTCCACATCACACAAAGCAATTACTTGGCATTCACCTGATTTTATGGCTTCTCGTAAAATGTTAGTTCCCCACCAGCCTGAGCCAATTAATGCTATTCTATATTTAGTTTGTGCTGCATACGTAATAAGTGGCCTAGTTATTAATGCAGAAGTTGCTAAAATTGAAGTTTTTAAGAATTCGTTCCGATTCATTTTTTTAAGGTTTAATTTTAAAATTAGCAAAATAATCTAAAAATACAACATAACTGCTACAGCCTTTTCATAATTTTTTTTATTTTTGAGTGTTATCTTCTACTTTGAATTTTATAATTTGAAATATTAAATCCAAAGGAATTTCTTCATTCAATGGAAATTGAACAGAGCCTTTTCCTTGCTTGTATTTAGATAATTCACTTTTAAATTTATTATTTCCTGCTGGAGTAGCATAAAAACCTATATGATTTTTATATCCAGCAAAATAAATTAAAGGTTTTTTATTAAGCTTGTAAGCTGGAATGCCATAAGAAATAGATTCTTCCGCATTTGGTGCAGCTTGTTTTATTACTTCTCGAATTTGATTTAATTTGATCTGAATATCATTTGCGAAACTTTCAAGATATTCATGTACTGAATTTGCTTTTTCAGTCTTCATATGAACATAAAAAAAAATTATTTTAAACCGTCAAATTAAATAAAAAGGGATATTAATTTTCGATTATTTGAAATCTATTTGTTCCTTCTATTCGCTCCCATTCAGTGCCAATAGGTTTTTTAATTAGATTTATAATGGCTCGGTCGTAATTGGCAATTGTGTTTAAGTCATAAAGCATCACATTTTCCTCATTTTCCACATAAGCATCATCTTCTGTTCCTGAATAGAACCTCCAGCCACTATCCGAGGTTTCTTCAGGCTGTTCTCTATACATATATCCTACTTTTAAACCTTCTTCCGTAATTTTTTTTGATGCATAGCAGGTGCCTCCTGAAGTTATTAAGTCATCAAATACTTCAATTTTATTTCCCATTTTAATATTTTTATTCAAAATTAATCAAAAAATAGGCATTTGAAAAATGGAAAATTTAAATGTATTTTTTGTATTTAACTAAAAATATTAATTTTTCTTGGAAATAGATTTTTACAATTTGGATATCTAAATACA